>CAZMJV010000006.1:0-3501 GCA_964566905.1 uncultured Coriobacteriia bacterium
GGAGAGGTCCCCACCGAGCTTCTCGAACTCGACGTCGGTCTTGTGCTGTTGGTACGCGTCGTAGGGCTCCAGATGGACGATCGCGTCGACGACCTCGGGGAACATCTCCCCGAGCGTGCGCTCGACCGTCTCCGCGATCTCGTGACCGTGGCGCACGGTCTCGTCCCCGTCGACCTGGATATGGAGGTCCACGTAGACCTCAGCCTCGGACCCGCGGGTGCGGATGTCGTGGCAACCGAGGACGCCGCCGACGGAGAGGCACGTTTCACGAATGCGGTCGATGGCGATTCGCGCCGAGTCGGACAGCGTGGCGTTCGCCTGGCGGAACACCCCGTAGGCGGTCCAGAGGATGGCTACCGAGACGACGAGCGCGGTGATCGAGTCCGCCATGGGGAAACCCAGCTTGACGAAGACAAGTCCGACGATGACGGAGAGCGAGACGAGGATGTCCGAGAAGGTGTGGCTCGCGTCGGCTGTGAGGATGGCGCTGCCGAGGCGCTTGCCGGCCTTGCGCTCCCACGTTGTCACCAGGATGTTCACCCCGAGCGTCAGCACCATGACCGCGAACGAACCCGCGTCGACCCGAGCGCCGAAATCCCCCGAGATGAGGTTCGCAACCGCCGTAGAGCTGACGTTGTACGCGGCGAACAGGAGCATCACTCCGATGAATCCGCTGGCGTAGGTCTCGTACTTGAAGTGCCCGTAGGGGTGCGTCCCGTCTGCCGGGCGGGCGGCCAGCGTCATGCCGACGAGGCCGATGACGTTGCTGCTGCCGTCGAACATCGAGTGGATGCCGTCGGCCTGCATCGCGGCCGAGTGCGAGAAGACGCCGTAGAGGTACTTCGCAAGCGCCACGCCGACGTTCAGGAAGAGGATGATCCAGAGGTACTTGCGTATCTCGCGGACACGGCCGTTACCCGACGTCCCATTTGGCAACTTGGAATATCCCATGGACCTCTCCTTGAAGATTCTCAGACATAAATAATACCCCGAGGGGGTATTATACGTAATTGCATAAGTATACACCCCGACTTAGGAGCAAGACCTATGACGGACAAGACGCCGACTACCTCGCGAGCCGACGAGACCACCCGGATCCTCAACCGCCTGCGCCGCCTCGAGGGGCAGATTCGCGGCATCCAGACGATGATAGAGGACGGCAAGGAGTGCGAGGCGATCCTGACCCAGGTCATGGCCGCCAAGTCGGCCATCAGCCAGGTGGGCATGCAGCTCATCGGGTCGTCGATGAAGACCTGTCTCATCGACAGCGAAGGAAAGACCTCCGACGAGATCATCGACGAGGCCATGGCGATCTTCCAGCGTTACTCAGCCTGCGCCAAGTAGGTTCTCCACGTCGTAGGTTGTCCTACGAGCGCTTGTCGCCGCGCTTGGACTCCCCCGGCTTGCACCGGTCGAGGTTGCGGGACTGCTGCTTGAGGATTGACGGATATCGCAGGAAATACCGAAGCGCTATCAGCCGGCTCGTGAAGCCGCTCCCGCCCTCGGTCGTCCGGTCGAGGATCGCCTGCCTGAGCTCGGCTGCGGTCCTCCCGGGAAACAAGGTGATTCCCTTGCCAACGGCCTCGGCGAGGTGGGCGTCCGATCCTCCCACTGCCGCGATGTCTCCCCTGATCAGGTACTCGCGCAACGCCAGGATGTTGGCGTAGACCATGTACGGCGTAGCGTTGTAGACCTCGAGCGCGTCGAATTCCAACCCGCGGATCGCCTCTCCCACGCTCTCGAGCCCGAACTTCCCAAACGCGCGGTTGGCGAAGGGATGGGAGATGACCGCGATGCCGCCTTGGTCGTGGATCGCCGCGATCGTGTCTACCGCGGAGAGTCCCGGGGGGATGTCGTCGGTGAGCCAGAGGCCGAGGATGTGCCCGACGGAAGAGCTCACCTCGGATCCGATGACCACCTCGACGCCGGCCTCGTGTGCGTACGCTTGGGCCTCGAAGGCACTCTCGACGGTGTTGTGGTCCGTGATCGCGATAACGTCGAGGTCACGCGTCTGAGACGCGCGTTCCATGACCTCCTCCACCGACGCAAGGCCGTCGCTGGCCCGCGTGTGGATATGGATATCAGCTCTTCCGGGTCTCGGCAGGATAGCCACCGACACCTCCTTGAATATACGGAGTGCGAAAGCGGTGCAAAGGGACTACTGCTCGTAGTGTATTCCCAGCATCGCGATGTCGTCGCGGAACTCGCCACCGGCGAACCGCTCGACCGAATCGAACACTCGACCGACAAGTCCGTCGAAACCTTCGGCGAGCTCGCGTTCGAACGTGCGGAGGAGACGATCCTCCCCGAAGAATTCATTCTCACCATCGCGAGCCTCGGTGGCCCCGTCGGTGTAGAGGAACAGTATATCGCCTCGGCTGAGTCGGAACGAGGACTCCGTGAAGGTCACCTGCTCGAGCACGCCGACGATGGGCGATCTCTCGGTAAAGACCTCGACTCCCCCGCCCTCGCGCCCGAGATACGCCGGAGGATGGCCTGCGCAACAGTAGCTGCACATGTCGTCCTCCGGGTCGAACACGAGGATGATCAGAGAGGCGAAATCCCTGCCGCCCATCGTCTCGAGAAGCAGCGGGTTGAGTCTGGTGACGATCTTCGAAGGAGAACGCTCCCCCTCGAAGAGATAGGCGCTCACCACGCTCTTGATGAGCATGGTCATCACGGCTGCCTTGACCCCGTGTCCGGAGATGTCGCCGAGGAGCACGCCCACCTGGCCGTCTGCCAGCTCCCAGAGTTCGAAGAAGTCGCCGCCCACCGTCGCGTCCCGTGTGGCACTGCGGTAGACGCTCTCTATCCCGAACCCCTTGACCGGCCGTGCGCGACTGCGCAGCGCCCGTTGGAGCGTCCGTGAAACGTCGTGGTCGGCGTTGCGCGCGGCGCTGGTGTGAATCGCCGCGCTGACGGTCGAGTGTACCTGCCGCAGGAACCGTGTCTCCCGATACTCCAGCGGTTGCTTGTCGAGGGGGCGCCCGCCAATGACGAGCCAGTTGCGCCCATCGCCATCACTCAGCGACATGACCATGCCGTGGGCGATTCCGAAGTTCCAGCGGGCCCATTCGCCCAGCGCCGAGTGCGCGTCGAAATACTCGGGACATTTCGTCTCCGACATCACTTCGATCGATCGCTCGAGAGGAGGCTTCGGGATATGCGAGGATATCTGTCCGAAGCTCGAGAAGTACGGCCGGTACCCCAACCTCGTCTCCTCGATGGCGGCGATGCGGCAACGGGCCGCCTCCGCCACGATCGGCAGAGCCTTGGGGATTTCCTGACGTGCGTCGGGTGCGAGGGTGAGTATCGAAGCGACCCTGTTGTGCGCTGCGTTAAGCTCCTCCACGCGTCGCTCGACCTGGACCTCCTCCGCCCCGAGCATGACATCTTTGACCAGGGCGGCGACCACCGTGAGCATCGCTCGCTCCTCGTCGCTGAGAGGCCGCACCTTGCGCCAAAGAACCTCGAGCACACCGTAGACCTTGCCATCCGCCA
>CAZMJV010000006.1:3601-24127 GCA_964566905.1 uncultured Coriobacteriia bacterium
GAGACGTCGGCACCGATGACACGTCTGAGGGATGAGAGGACGCGTTGACGCAGCTCCGAGAGCTCATAGGTGCCGAGGGTGGCCATCAGCACGAACAGCGCGCCTGCAAGAACTTGGTTTGAGTGTTGGAGCATGGCGGAGTATTCGTCGCCAGAGAGGCGGGAACGATCGAACGCATGTCCCCCACCGATATCGAACATCGCACCACCAGTCACACCGGCAACGCTGTATGTTCCTTAGAGTCAGAATACCCCGAGGGAATTCCTCTGTAAAGAACTGTATATAACTTACAGCGCGAATTCCGTATAAACAAGAACAGACCCCCATGCGGGGGTCTGTTTCAAAATCTATGGTGTCGAAGGAGGGATTTGAACCCTCACGGGGTTGCCCCCACTAGCCCCTCAAGCTAGCGCGTCTGCCGTTCCGCCACTCCGACGTGGTGTCCGTATAGGACAGCGAAAGGTAGTCTACCAGCGTTCCGCCCTCTCGCCAAGTCCTTTTGGGAGAAAACTTAAACCTGAATCGGGAACGGCTTCGCGAAGTGGCAGGCGCACAGGTGTCCGGGCGCTACCTCCTTGAGCAGAGGCTTCTCGATCGAGCAGATCTCCTGCGCGATGGGGCACCGGGTGTGGAACCGGCATGCGCTGGGGGGATCGATGGGGCTGGGGGGATCTCCCGGCAGCAGGATGCGCTGACGCGTCCGCTGCACGTCGGGATCGGGAATCGGCGCAGCCGAGAGCAGAGACTGCGTGTAGGGGTGGTGCGGGTTGGCGTAGAGCTGCTTCCAGTCCGACATCTCCGCGAGGTGGCCCAGGTACATGACGGCTACACGGTCGGAGACGTGCTGTACGACGGAGAGGTCGTGGGCGATGAAAAGGTAGGTCAGACCCAGTCGCTCCTGGAGCTCGCGGAGCAGGTTGAGTACCTGCGCCTGGATCGAGACGTCGAGTGCGGAGACGGGCTCGTCGCAGATGATGAGCTTGGGCTCGAGCGCGAGGGCGCGCGCGATACCGATGCGCTGGCGCTGGCCGCCGGAGAACTCGTGCGGATAGCGGTTGATGTGCTCGGGGTTGAGTCCGACGATCTCGAGCAGCTCGCGCACGCGAGCCAGCTGGCTCTTCTTATCCCCTACCCCATGGATGATCAGAGGCTCGCTCACAAGCTCGCCGATGGTCATGCGGGGGTTCAGCGACGCATACGGGTCCTGGAAGATGATCTGAACGTCGCGGCGGAACTCTCGGAGCGCCTTGCCCTTGAGCGCGAGGACGTCCTTGCCCTCGAACTCGACGAGACCGGACGTGGGCTCGATCAGGCGCATGATGCTTCGGCCCGCGGTCGACTTGCCGCAACCCGACTCGCCTACGAGACCGAGCGTCTCACCTTTGTTGATGGTGAACGAGATGTCGTCGACGGCGCTGACGTACTTTCCCGTGAAGCGGGACAGGAGCCCGCCGGAAACGTTGAAATGTTTGGTGAGGTGCTCGACACGAAGAAGGACGTCGCTCATCTAGCCCTCACTCCCTTCATGGACCGGTGCGTTCTTGAGGAACTCGGGATCGGCGGAGAAGTGGCACGAGCTGCCGTGCTCGCCGATGATCTTCTTGTACGGAGGAACCTCGACCCTGCAGATCTCCTTGGCGTAGGGACAACGCGGGTGGAACGCGCAACCCGTGGGCAGGTCGATGAGTGAGGGCGGGTTGCCCTCGATGGGGTTGAGCGGCGACTTCTCGTCCACGTCGGGACGGGGGATCGAGCGCATGAGGCCCCAAGTGTAGGGGTGCAGCGGCGAGTAGAAGATCTCGTCGGTGGTACCCGTCTCCACTGCGCGACCCGCGTACATGACCAGGATCTTGTCGGCCATGTCGGCTACGACGCCCAGGTCGTGCGTAATCATGATGATCGCGGTACCGGTGCGGTCCTGCAGTTCCTGCATGAGCTCGAGGATTTGAGCCTGGATGGTGACATCGAGCGCCGTCGTCGGCTCATCAGCGATGAGGATGTCGGGCTCGCACGCGAGCGCGATCGCAATCATGACGCGCTGCCTCATGCCGCCGGAGAACTGGTGCGGGTAGTCCTTCGCACGCTGGGGTGCGTTGGGGATTCCCACCATCTCGAGAAGCTCGACCGCGCGGGCAAGCGAGTCCTTCTTGTTCATGCCCTTGTGGCGACGGAGCGACTCGGCGATCTGATGTCCGATGCGATAGACCGGGTTGAGCGAGGTCATCGGGTCCTGGAAGATCATCGCGATGCGGTTACCGCGGATGTCCATGATCTGCTGATCGGTCATCTTCAGCATCGACTCCCCCTTGAAGAGGATGTCGCCGCCGACGATCTTTCCGGGAGGCTGCGGGATAAGACCCATGATGGTCATCGCAGTGACGGACTTACCCGAGCCGGACTCACCCACGATGCCGATGGTCTCGCCGCGATCGAGCGTGTAGGACACGCCGTCGACCGCTTTGACGATTCCGTCTCTCGTGTAGAAATGCGTCTGCAGGTTATCGACTTTAAGCAGTTGTTCGGCCATGGATTAGTCCTTCATCTTCACGTCGAGGGCGTCACGCAGGCCGTCACCGAGCAACGTGAACGCAAGCACGGTGGTAAGGATGGCGAAGCCCGGGTACAGCATGAGCCACGGTGCCGTGGAGAGGTGCGTCTGACCCTCCGAGATCATCAGTCCCCACGAAGGAGTGGGAGGCTGGACGCCCATACCGAGGAACGAGAGCGCCGACTCGGTGAGGATCGCACCACCGATCGACATGGTCCCGTAGACGATGATCGGGGCGATGGCGTTGGGGAGGATGTGCCTGATCATGATGCGGAGGTCGTTCGCACCCAGCGCGCGGGCAGCCAAAACGTAGTCGCTCTCCTTGACCGAGAGGATCGAGCTTCGGAAGACGCGGGCGATCGACGGCCATCCGAGAACACCGATGGCGATGAACACGTTTCTAAACGCCGGGCCGAGGACCGAGACCAGCGCGATGACGAACAGCGTGTAGGGAAACGCCAGGAATATGTCCGCGAATCGCATGATCAGCGTGTCCCAGAACCCTCCGTAGAAGGCCGCCAAGGCGCCCAGGATCAGTCCGATGATGATCGAGATCGAGACGGCCAAAACGCCGACCTGCAGCGAGATACGTGCGCCGTAGATGGTGCGCGAGAGCACGTCGCGGCCCAGGATGTCGGTTCCGAACGGGTGCTCGGACGACGGAGGCAGCTTGGAGTTCGCGGCAGCCGCGGTGGAGTCGAAGTCGATGGGAGAACCGAACGTCTGGGGAACCCAGAGATCCGCGCTCAGGGCGAGGACGATGATGAAGAGGATCCAGATCACCGCGCCGATGGCGAGCTTGTTCTTGCGCAGGCGATAGAAGGCATCGCCCCACAAGGTGCGGCTCTTCCTCGACTTGGAAGCCGCGGACTCGACTATAACTTCAGGAGCAGTTTTCATTGTGTTCCCACTCATATCGCGCCCCCCTATTCCGACGCTCCGCCGTAGCGGATTCGGGGATCGAGGAAGGCATAGCTGATGTCGACCAGAAGGTTGATGAGCATGACCACGATGACGACGAGGACGACGCCGCCCATGACGACCGGCCAGTCGCGACGACCGATCGCGAGATAGATCTCATAGCCGACACCGGGCCAGTTGAAGATGGTCTCGGTGAGGATAGCGCCCGACATCATGGCACCGAGGTCGATGCCGATGAACGTCACGACCGGAATCATCGCGTTCTTGATCGCGTGCTTCCAGAGCACCGCGCGGGGCGAGAGGCCCTTCGCGACAGCGGTGCGGATATAGTCCATGTTCAGAACCTCGAGCAGCTGGCTGCGCATGATTCGCGCGACGTAGGCCGTCGAGACCGAAGCAAGTGTGATCGCGGGGAGAATGAGATGAACCCAGCTGGGGAACATGCTGGCCGGACCACCGGGTCCGGAAATGGGCATGTAGAACGTCGCCCCTGTCCACTCTTTCATTTTGATGCCGAAGAATATCTGTAACAGCATGCCGAGCCAGAAGACTGGCATCGACACCAGTATCGAAGTAGACAACGTCGTGAGCACATCGACGAACGAATACCTCTTGATAGCCGAGATCATACCCGCGGAGAGTCCGACGATGATCTCGACGATGATTGCCGCGAGCGCGAGCCTCAGCGTGAAGGGGTACTTCTCGATGAAGATGTCCGCGACGGGGCGGTGACGCTGGAACGAGGTTCCGAGGTCTCCGTGGAGGAGGCCCGTCATGTAGTAGCCGTACTGCTTGTACAGAGGCTCGTTGAGATGATACGTCTCACGAATCTGCGCCTCTACAAGCGGTGAGATGGTCTTCTCACCGGTGATGAGCTTAACCGGATCGCCCGGCACGATGGTTCGCATCGCAAACAGAATGATCGTCACCCCGATGAACACCGGGATGAACTGCAGGATGCGTTTGAGTATGTACTTAAGCATATGTCGGGGTCCGTTTCTTGATTCTGACACTCAGGCTGACACAGTCGCGGGGTACCCATTTACATGGGCACCCCGCTCCATGTGTCAATACGTTCAGACAGGTGCTAGAGAGGCTCCAGTTTACTTGGTAAGCCAGCAGGTGTCGAGCGTTGCCAGTCCGGCGGGGCTGTAAACGAGATCGTTCACACGGTCGGAACCAACGTGACGGTGAGCATAGAACATGAGCGGGGCGACCGGGGTCGACTCGCCGACGAGCTTCTCAAGATCCTGGTACGCCTTGACGCGCGCGTCCTCGTCGACGATGGTGCGGGCCTCGAGGATGCCGTTGTCGAACTCGGCGTTGGAGTACTTGGACTTGTTGTCACCAGAATCGGTCTGGAAGATCGGGTACATGAAGTTGTCGAAGATCGGGTAGTCCGCGATCCAGCCAAGGCGGCCGATCTGGAACTGTCCGGCGTCGAGGAGCTTCAGGTACTGGGCCCATTCGGTCCCGGCCATCTCGGCGTTGATGCCGATGGCCTTAAGGTCGGCCTGGATGAGCTGCATGATGTCCTCGTGACCCGAGCCCGAGTTGAACGAGAGGGTCAGCGTGGGGAAGCCAGCGCCGTCGGCGAAGCCAGCATCGGCAAGGGCCTTCTTGGCGGCAGCGACGTCATACTTGCTCGACGCCCAGGCGTCCTCCTGGAAACCGAAGATTCCCGGAGGAACGATACCGGTGGCAGGCTTGCGGGTGCCCTCGAAGAGGGTGTCGCAGATGGCCTGGCGGTTGATCGCGAGCGAGATGGCCTCGCGGACCTTGGCGTTGGAGAGAGCAGCGTCCTTGTTGTTCATGACCATGTAGTAGACGGAGGTCTCAGCACCGACGAGGACCTGCTTGCCAGGCTCGACAGTGTAACCGTCGGTCGACTCGCCCTTGGAGGACTTGAGCTCGTCGATACGGCCGGTGGGGATGGAGGTGAAGTCGATGTTTCCGGCCTCAAACTCGCGGAACGCGGTGTCCTCGTCCTTGAAGATCAGGAAGTCGACGCCGTCGACCAGGGTCTTGTCGCCGTAGTAGTCGTCAAAACGGGCGACCTTGATGTACTGGTCGTGGGCCCAGGGCTCGGTCATCTTGAAGGGACCGTTGCCGATGGGCATCTGCGCGAAGGCAGCGGGGTCCTTCTCGACGGCAGCCTGGGGAACAGGAGCCAGCGCGGGGTGGGCGCAGACGAAGGCGAAGTCGGCGAAGGGCTCGGAGAGGGTGACCTCAAGAGTCGTGTCGTCGATGGCCTTGACGCCGGAGAGCTCGGTGGCGGTACCCTCGCTCAGCTCGTTGAAGCCCTTGACTGCAGAGAGGTGGTAGGAAACGACCGAGGGATCCTCGGGGTTCGTGGCCGGGTTGACCATGCGCTCCCAAGCGTACTTGAAGTCCTTGGCGGTGACAGGGGTGCCGTCGTGGAACTTGGCGCCCTTGACGAGCTTGAACGTCCAGACGGTGGCGTCGTCGTTGGATTTCCACGACTCAGCAGCGGCCGGCTTGAGCTCCGAGGTCTTAGCATCGATCGCGGTGAGGCTGTCGAAGATGCTGTTGGTGACCTGGGTACCCTCGGACTCCTGACAGTTGTAGGGGTCGATGTACGCGGGCTCATTGATGTAGTACTTGAAGGTGCCACCCGTCTTGTCTGCCGTAACATCCGCAGGCTTCTCCTCGGTCTTCTTGGCACAACCACCAGCGGCTGCGATAGAAGCGGAGAGACCCAGGACCAACAACAGAGAGAGGGCTTTGCGTGAAGAATCGCGCAACTTCCTGCCTCCTTTCGTGAAGGTCGATAACGACCTTCATGCGCTACCGCCTCGAGGGCGATAGCTACTGCCTGGACAACCGACGACGCCGCCCGGGTAACACATGGCGCAATCGGTTTACCAACAAAGTTTGAGCGTTCCCACTGCAGTTGGCAAGAGAAATACCGCAACTTTTACACGGAAAATGAATAATGTCGCACACATTTCGGGAAGATTTCCGAGGTGTATGCGACACTATGTGAATAGAGAGTGCATATTATCAGGATTCTATGCACCCAAGGTACTGATTCGTTTCATATTTGCATTTAATGGAGGAAAAACTACCCCACGTTGGGGTAGACGAGCATGAGCAGCAGGAGCGTCACGATGAACGTGACCGCGAAACCGATGGTGATCCTGTCGAGGTTCTTCTCGATGATGCTCGTGCCCGAGTTCGCGCCGGAGATTCCGCCGGCGAGCATGTCGGAGAGGCCGGTCCCCTTGCCGGAGTGCAGCAGGACGAAGACGATCAGGCCGACGGCGGAAACCGCCCAGATGATCAGAAGGATGACGAGAATAGGGCTCACTATGGCTCTCCTTGGTCAATGTCGTGCGCCCGATCACGATAACCGGACGTCGGAATGCAGAATGCAGTGTATCAGTATAACAGCGAAGATGAAACGAGGCAGGGCGATGAGCGGGCGTTACTTACCCTGCCCGACCGTCGGGTCGCGACCGCTCAGGCAAGCAGACTCCTACCCGTCCACTGTTCGGGGATATCTATTCCGATGAGGTCGAGAAGCGTCGGCGCGACGTCCGCCAGTCGACCGCCTGAGGCGAGCCCACCCACAGGACGTCCGTCGTTCTCCCTTCCGACAAGAGCGAGCGGGACAGGCGAGAGGGTGTGTGCGGTGAATGGTGTCTCTCCGTCGGAGTCGACCATGCACTCGGCGTTTCCGTGGTCGGCGGTTATGAGCGCGAACCCGCCCTTCCCCCGAACTGCGGAGACGACCCTCGCGACCGCGGCGTCTACGGCTTCGACCGCCTCGATCGCAGCGCGCAACACGCCGCTGTGCCCGACCATGTCGCAGTTCGCGAAGTTGACGATGTAGACGTCGGCACGGTCGTTCTCGATGGCCTCGACCAGCGCATCTGCGACCAGGGGTGCACTCATCTCAGGCTGCAGATCATAGGTCGCGACCTTGGGGCTGGGAACGAGGATTCGCTCCTCCCCCGCCTTGGGCTCCTCGGCGCCGCCATTGAAGAAGAAGGTGACATGCGCGTATTTCTCGGTCTCGGCGATGTGCAGCTGGCGGAGTCCCTGCTCGGCGAGCACGTCGGCGAGGACGTGCTGCGGCAACTCCTTGGGAAATGCGACCGCGACGGGGAGCGTGGGGTCGTAGTCGGTGAGCGTGACGAACTGCACTTCTCGGACCGGTCCTCTCTGGAACTGTGTGAGGCTGCGGTCGACGAAGGCGCGGGTGAGCTCCCTCGCGCGGTCGGGTCGGAAGTTGAAGAAGATGACGGTGTCCCCGTCTCGCACGCCGCTCGGGTCGATCACGATCGGTTGCACGAACTCGTCGGTCGCCCCCGTGGAATATGAGAGTTCGACCGCGGATATGGCATCGTCCGCAGGCAGTCCCTCTCCCCAGACGATCGCCCGATATGCGCGCTCGATGCGTTCCCAGCGGTTGTCTCGGTCCATGGCCCAGTAACGGCCCATGACCGTCGCGATGTGGCCGCGCCCGCCGTCGGCAAGCGGTGTGTTCGCGAGGAACGTCTCCACGTCGCGCAGGTATCCAGCGCCTGAGGAGGGCGGCACATCCCTCCCGTCGAGGAAGGCGTGGAGGCGCACATCGGTGGCGCCGCGGGAGGCGGCGAGCTCGAAGAGAGCCTTGAAGTGCTCGATGTGGCTGTGCACTCCCCCGTCGGAGACGAGCCCCATGAGATGCACCGCGCCGCCGCGTGCGACGGCCGCATCGACCGAGTCGACGAGCACCTGGTTGGTGCGGAGCGTTCCATCCTCGATCGCAAGGTCGATGCGGGTGAGCTCCTGGTAGACCACGCGCCCGGCACCCATGTTCAGGTGGCCGACCTCCGAGTTGCCCATCTGACCCTCGGGGAGCCCGACCGCGAGGCCGCTGGCATCGAGCGTCGTGAAGGGATCATGCGAGAACACGCCGTCGAGAAACGGCGTGTTCGCACATGAGATCGCATTGGCACGACAGGCATCGGAGATTCCGTACCCGTCGAGGATGACGAGAAGTGCGGGGAGGTTGAGCTGCGACACTAGCGAGCGCCCTTCACGAGCGCTGCGAACGACTCGCCCTGGAGAGCGGCACCGCCGACGAGCGCGCCGTCGATGTCGGCCTCGGGCATGAAGAGTCGGATGTTCTCGGGCTTGACCGAGCCGCCGTAGAGGATCCTGACCTTCTCCGCTGCCTCGGGTCCGAACTGCTCGGCTACAGCGTTGCGGATGGCTGTGCAGACGGCGCCGGCCGCCTCGGGGGTGGGCACGTGCCCGGTTCCAATGGCCCAGATGGGCTCGTAGGCGAGCACGAGCGATGCGACCTGTCCGGCGGTCAGGCCCGCCAGACCCGCGAGGATCTGCGAGACGACGTGTCGGTCGGTGTTCCCCGCGTCTCGGATGGCGAGGCTCTCGCCGCAGCAGACGATCGGCGTGATGCCGTGTGAGAGGAGCGCCTTGACCTTGCGGTTGACGGTCTCGTCGGTCTCGCCGAACATCTGGCGACGCTCGGAGTGTCCGACGATGCAGAACGAGCAGCCGATCTCCTGGAGCATCACCGGCGAGATCTCTCCGGTATAGGCGCCCTCGTCCTCCCAGAACACGTCCTGCGCGCCGAGTTTGACGTCGGAACGATCGAACTCGAGCACGTTGGCGACGCTCTTGAGGTCGGTGAACGGGGTGCAGAGCACCACATCGACGGCGTTGGCGTCGTCCGACACCAGGTTGGTGACCTTCTGCGCAAGCGAGACAGCCTCGCCGGTCGTCTTGTACATCTTCCAGTTGCCGGCCATCATCGGTGTGCGTGCCATGTCTGCCCCTCTCGAGAGATGTGTGTTCGGGTTCTGACTACTTGTCGAGCAGAGCCTCGAAGCCGGGAAGGCGCGCGCCCTCCACGAGCTTCATCGACGCGCCGCCTCCGGTCGAGACGAACGTCACGCGCTCCTCGAGATCGAACTTGCGCAGCGCGGCGACCGAGTCGCCTCCGCCGATGACCGAGACCGCGCGGCTGTTGCGGGCCACGGCGATGGCGACCTCGCGGGTTCCTGCCTCGAAGGGCTTCATCTCGAACACGCCCATGGGCCCGTTCCAGAAGATCGTCTTTGCATCCGCGATCGTGCCCTTGCAGAGCTCGATCGAGGTCGGGCCGATGTCGAGGCCCATCATGTCGGCGGGAATCTCCTCACGTCCGACGATGCGGGTCTCGGCGTCCTCTGCAAATGCGTCGGCTACCACGAAGTCGACCGGGAGGATGAGGTCGACGCCCTTCTCCTGCGCCTTGACGAGCATCTTCTTCGCCGGCTCGATCCAGTCGGGCTCGACGATGGAGGTGCCGATACCCAGGCCCTTGGCGGCCAGGAAGGTGAAGCACATGCCGCCGCCGATGATGAGCGAGTCGACGGTGTCGAGCAGCTTATCGATGATGCCGAACTTGTCGGAGACCTTCGAGCCGCCGAGAATCGCGACGAACGGACGCTCGGGGTTGGCGAGCATCGAGGTGAGCGTCTCGATCTCGCGCGCCAGCAGAAGTCCGGAATACGCGGGCAGGAACTCGGCGACGCCGGCGGTCGAGGCGTGTGCGCGATGCGCTGCGCCGAACGCGTCGTTGACGTAGATGTCAGCGAGGGAGGCGAGCTCGCCCGCGAACTGCGGGTCGTTGGTCTTCTCACCGGGGTGGAAACGGACGTTCTCGAGCATGACGATCTCGCCGTCGATCATACGGTCGACCGCCTCGCGGGCGTCGGGGCCGACGACCGTGGGAACGAATGCGACGTTGCGGCCGATCAGACGCTGCAGAACGCGTCGGACGGGGCGGAGGGAGTACTGGGGATCGGGCTCGCCCTTGGGACGACCGAGGTGGCTGACGAGGATGACCCGGGCACCGTGATCGATGAGGTAGCGGATCGTGGGGAGCGCCGCGCGGATACGGGTGTCGTCGACGACGGCGCCCTCGGCGAGCGGCACGTTGAAGTCGACGCGCACGAGCACGCGCTTTCCTTGGACGTCCACGTCTTTGATCGTCTTCTTCTTGAACATACTCATAGTCTCCGTTTCCGCAGGTCCAATGCAATCACTCAGGAAGCATATCATCAGAGCGCCGCTTGGGCACGAACTCGGGTGTCGACTTGCAGAAAGCACCCGCTCCCCTCGCCGGGAGCGGGTGCTGCTTTTCGCTCGAATCATCCTCAGGGGCGAATGCGATCTTCTAGCTGCGACGCCCGGTGAGGAGGTTGTAGATGAAGATGATGAGGGCGATCACGAGCAGGATATGGATCAAACCTCCGCCGATGTGCCCGATGAACCCGAGTAACCACAGCACCAGCAGGATGACGATGATTGTCCAAAGCATGTTTTCCTCCTTGCCACAGATGCGTCCGTCCCCCTACGAACGGTAATACCCCCTTACCGACGATCGGCAACATTTCCCCATGCCGACCGAATACATGCAACAGTTGCAGCTGCTCGATGAACGGGATCGTTACGTACACAAAGAGGCCCCGTCGACGATTGATCGACGGGGCCTCTTGTTGCCGAGCAGGGTGGAGACTACGCCATCATGTGCTTGGCGAGGTCCTTGACGCGGTTGGAGTAGCCGGTCTCGTTGTCATACCACGAGATGACCTTAACGAAGTTGCCCGAGCCGCCCATGACCATGGTCTGGAGCGAGTCGAACACGGACGACGAGGCGTTGCCGACGACGTCGATGGAGACGATCGGGTCGACGCAGTACTCGAGGTAGCCCTTCATGGGGCCCTCGGCTGCAGCCTTCATCGCGGCGTTGATCTCGTCGACGGTGACGTCGCGGCCGAGCTGTGCGACCAGGTCGACGACCGATCCGTCGGGAGTCGGGACGCGCATCGACATGCCGTCGAGCTTGCCCTTGAGCTCGGGGAGGACGAGCGAGATCGCCTTGGCGGCACCCGTGGAGGTCGGGATGATCGACACGGCGGCGGCACGGGCGCGACGAAGGTCGGGGTGCGGGAGGTCCAGGATGCGCTGGTCGTTCGTGTAGCTGTGGATCGTGTTCATGAAGCCGCGGACCAGGCCGAACTCGTCGTTGAGGACCTTAGCGATCGGGCCGAGGCAGTTGGTGGTGCACGACGCGTTGGAGACCACGTGATGCTTGGCGGCGTCATAGTCGTTGTGGTTCACACCCATGACGATGGTGATGTCCTCGTTCTTCGCGGGTGCGGAGATGATGACCTTCTTGGCGCCGGCGTCGATGTGGGCGTGAGCCTTCGTCGCGTCGGTGAAGAAGCCGGTGGACTCGACGACGATGTCGACGCCCAGCTCGCCCCAGGGGAGGTTGGCGGGGTCGCGCTCGGAGAGCACCTTGACGAAGCGACCGTCGACCTCGAATCCACCCTCGACCGCGACGACCTTCTCGCCGAAGCGACCGTGGACCGAGTCGTACTTGAGCAGGTGGGCCAGCGTGGCCGAATCGCCCAGGTCGTTGACCGCGACGACCTCGACTGCGGGGTCGTTCTCCATGCTGCGGAAAACGAGACGTCCGATGCGTCCGAAGCCGTTGATTCCTACTTTGATCGTCAAGTCGATCCCTCCTTGTTCGCGGCGACCGTCTCCCGGCCGCTCCTGCCGTTATCGTCGAGCGCGCTCCGTGTGCGCGCAAAATCCCAACAGAGACTTTACCGCATCGGGCGTGGTTGGTCTCCCCCGACTCTCGGGATTACTTCCCGGGCGTCTCTCCCCCGTCGATCTCGCGGGCGATCTCCTCGAGCCTTCGGATGCGGTGGTAGACCGCGGACTTGGTGAGCGGAGGGCTCGCCAGGTCGCCCAACTCGCGCAGCGACACCTCCGGATGCTCGCGCCTCAGCCGCGCCATGTGCTGCAGCGCGGGCGGCAGCGAGTCGAGCCCCGCGCGCGCCTCGATGAGGTCGATCGCGTCGAGCTGGATGAGAGAGGCGTCGGCGCTCTTCGCCTGGTTGGCGATCTCGGCGTTCACGCGGCGGTTCACATCGTTACGCATCGACTTGAAGACGCGGATGTTCTCGGTGTCGAGCACCGCTTTGTGGGCGCCGACGATCGTCAGGAACGTGATGATCGGCTCGGCACCCTTGAGGTAGACCGTGTAGGAGCCGCGCCTTTTGGTGATGCGCGACTCGATGTTGTGGCGGCCCATCAGCTTCGCGAGGTCGAGCGCGAGCTGCTCGGACTCGGAGTTGAGCTCGAAGTGGAAGTCGCCCTTGGGATTGGCGATGAAACCGCCTGCGAGAAACGCCCCCCGCAGATAAGCCGCCGCGCAGCAGGGGCTCATGACGAGGCGCGGGTCGATGCCCAGCTCGAGACCGTGCTCGCCCAGGACCCCGAGGTCGCGCAGCGCGTGGTCCAGCTTCTGCTGCGCGGGAACGGTTATGAGGTAGTTGTGAGTCTTGTGCAGGACGCTGCGACGCACCGTGAGCTCGGTCTTGAGGTCGTAGACCTGGTGGAGAAGACGGATCACGCTGCGCGCGACCGAGCCGGTCTCCGTCGCGATCTCGAGTCGATAGACCCCCGGGCCGCTGATAAAGAGCGTTCCCTCGACTCTGATGAGAGCAGCGAGCTCGGCCTTCTCACAAAGGCCGCACCCGGGCTTCACACGTGAAAGCTCGTCTTTTACCTCTGCGGTGAACGACACGAATCAAACACCTTTTCCAGCGCGTCGGCGAGACGCGCGCGCGAATGGCGGACGGGATCGGAGGGGTCGACGAGATCCGCTACGAACACTCGTGCTCCGAGCGCCTCGATACGCGCTCGAACGTCCTCGTCGAAGCTTACGCGCCCCCCGTGGATCGCATCATCCCACAAGTCTGCGGAGTCGTGCACGAGCACCGCGTCGATACGACCCGCAAGCCCGTGGTCGCAGAGTGCTTGGATGTGATCGGCGGCATCGAGGTCGCGGGTCTCCCCCTGGAGGTTCGCAACGTTGCAGACTACCGTGACGCACGCATGGGAGTCCTTGATCGCGTCGGCTACACCGTCGATAAGCAGGTTCGGAATCACCGAGGTATAGAGCGACCCCGGTCCCAAGACGATGAGGTCGGCGGCGCGCAGGGCTGCGAGGGCTGGCGGGTATCCTGCGGCGTGCTCCGGGTGCGTCCACACGCGGCTGATCGCACGGGTGCCCCCGCTGACGACCGCCTGACCGGCCAGCTCCTGGCCGTCGCGGTCCACTGCATGGAGATGGATGTCGTCGAGCGTCGAGGGATAGACGTGCCCGCGCGCCTCGAGCATCTCCTCGGCGGCCGCTATCGCCTCGGGAAACGAGCCGGTGAGCTCGGCGAAGGTCACAAGGATAAGGTTCCCCAGGGGATGACGTGCCAGACCCTGGGCATGCGGGAGGCGATGTTGGAACGAGCGCGCGATGAGCGACGTCGGATCCTTGGCCATCGCCACGAGGCAGTTGCGGATATCCCCGGGTGGGAGGACGCCCGCATGCTCGCGGAGGATGCCGGTGGAACCTCCGTTGTCGGCCATTGCGACAACCGCCGACGTCGAGAACCCGAGCGACAAAAGCGCCCCGATGGTGGCGGGGATTCCGGTGCCGCCCCCTACCGCAACGGCGTCACGAGGTTCTCCGAGACTCATACCCCGGCCTCCCGGTACCCGATGTCGCGATGCGAGGTGATCGCCTTGAAGCCGTGCTCGCGCAGATACTCCCCGGTCTTCTCCGCCAGCGCGACGCTGCGGTGCTGGCCTCCGGTGCAGCCGATGGCGATCGTGAGGTTGCTCTTGCCCTCGCTCACGTAGCCGGGCATCATCACGTCGAGCAGGGCGTACCAGCGGGTGAGGAATTCGGCGGTCTCGGGACGGTCGATGACGTAGTCGCGCACGGCCTCGTCCAGGCCGGTGAGGTTGCGCAGCTCGGGCTCCCAATAGGGGTTCGGGAGGAACCGCACGTCGATGACGATGTCGGCCTCGGGCGGGAAACCGTGCTTGAACCCGAACGAGATCACCGAGACGCCCAGCCCCTGCTTCGCGCTCTCCTTGAAGTAGATCGAGCGGATCTTGGAGCGCAGCTCCTGCGGGCGGACGTTGGAGGTGTCGATGACGGCGCTGGCGAGCTCGCGTGCCCCGGCGAGAGCGGCGCGCTCGCGATGGATGCCGGAGATGATGGTCATGCCCTCCTCGGCGAGCGGATGGCGACGACGAGACGCCTTGAACCGACGGAGCAGGGTCTCGTCGCTTGCTTCCAGGAAGAGCACCGAGTAGACCATGCCGCGTTCGGCGAGTCCGCGCAGCTCGCTCTCAAGTTCGGAGAAGAGCTCGTGGGATCGAAGGTCGCACACGACAGCGAGGCGACGGTGCGGGCCGCCTGGGACCGCGGCGAGCGCGATGAGATGTTTGATGAGCGATGGTGGAAGGTTGTCGATGCAGAAGTAGCCGAGGTCCTCGAACGTGTGCATGGCCTCGGATTTGCCCGCTCCGGCCATTCCGGTGATGACGATGAGCTCGGGACCCGAGACCTCGGGTGCCGTGGATTCGGAAACCGGCGCGACCTCCTCAGCGAACGGAAGTGGATCCGGCTGGACCGAATAGGGAGACTCTGGGGAGAGGAACGACGACATGTACTTCTCCAAACGCTCGGTGGTCATGAGGAGAGTATAGCCGTCTATTCTTTTTCGGTGTTCGCCTGGTCGAGCACGATGCGTATCTCGCGGGCGACCTCGACGGGGATCCCCTTCACGGCCGCGATCTCCTCGACCGTCGCCTCGCGCAACTTGCGGATACCGTGGAAGGCTTTGAGCAACGCCTTCTTGCGCGTCGGCCCCACTCCGGGGATGTCGTCGAGGATCGATGCGGTCATCGATTTGCCGCGGAGTTCGCGGTGGTAGGTGATCGCGAAACGGTGCGCCTCGTCGCGGATGCGCTTCACGAGATAGAGCGACGGCGACCCGTCCGGAAGGCGGATGGGCTCCTCGGACCATGGCACGATGAGCTCCTCGTCGCGCTTGGCCAGGCCGGCAACGGGGATGTCGGAGAGGCCCAGCTCATCGAGAATTCGCATCGCAGCGGTGAGCTGCGGCTTTCCGCCGTCGACGACGAGCAGGTCGGGCCGGCGGGCGAAGCGCTCGTCGTCCATCCGCTCGGGAGCGAACCTCCGACCGAGCACCTCCCCCATCATCGCGAAGTCGTTCGCCTCACCGGTGTCGAGACGCACGCGGAACCGGCGGTAGTTCGCGGAATCGGGACGTCCGTTGGTGAAGACGACCATCGACGCGACCGAGTAGCTGCCGTGCAGAGTCGAGACGTCGAAGCACTCGATGCGCAGCGGCGGTGCCGGGAGCGCGAGCGCGCTCTCGAGCTGGAGCAGCGCGGAGTTGAGGCGCTCCTCGTCGTAGCGGGTGCGCACCTTGAACCGCATAAGGGTGTGATGCGCGTTCTTCTCGGCCATTTTGAGCAGTTCGTGCTTCTCCCCCCGCACGGGCACGGTGAGGCGCACACGCGATCCTCGGACTCCGGAGAGCCACTCCTCGATGGGCGCGGGGTCGAGAAGACCCTCGGGGATGACGATCTCGCGCGGGAGATCGGGCACGGTGTCGTAATAGCGGATAAGGAACGTCTCGATGAGGTCGTCGGTGGGCACGTCCAGGCCCTTGTCCAGCACGAACTCGTTTCCGACGAGCACCCGCCCCTCGCGGACCACGAACACGTGGACGGCCGCGACGGTCTCCTCGCGGAAGAAGCCCACGACGTCGATGTCGAGCGCCCGGGAACTCACGACCTTCTGCTTCTGATTGAGGGCGTTGATCGTCTCGAGCCTGTTGCGGTAACGCGCGGCGCGCTCGAAATCGAGCTCGGCAGCGGCCTCGCGCATGCGGTCGTCGAGCTCCGATGCGAACTCGGAGTGCTTGCCCTTGAGGAAGCGCTCGACCTTGGCGACGTTGACCGCGTACTCCTCCGGCGTGCACGCGCCGACGCAGGGCCCGGGGCCGCGACCTACGTGGTAGTCGAAGCAGGGTTTGCCCGTCGGTTTCGCGCCGTGGGCGGTCAGCCGCTTCCACTCCACGCATTGCGCCGAGCAGATCGGGACGATGCGCCGGAGGATGTCGATCGTCTCCCGCGCTGCACGCGAATCGGTGTAGGGACCGAAATAGCGCGTGCCCTCGCGGTGCTTCTCGCGCGTGTACTTGATCGCCGGGAAGGGGTCGCCCTTGGTGATCGCGATGTAGGGGTAGCTCTTGCCGTCTTTGAAGTCGACGTTGAACGGCGGCGAGAACTGGTGGATGAGGTTCTTCTCGAGAATCAGCGACTCTGTCTCGTTGTCCGTGACGATGTAGTCGTAGGTCGCGACCTGCTCCATCATGAGCGGGATCTTCTCCCGCTCGTCCTGACCGAGCACGTACTGCTTCATGCGGGTGCGCAGCTGCTTGGCCTTGCCCACGTAGAGGACCTCGCCCCCGGAGTTCTTCCAGAGGTAGACGCCCGGTTCCTCGGGCACGCTTGCGAGCTGCTCGCGCAGGGACGGCGTGGACATCAGACCCGCTTGTGTTCGAGGACTTCGCGCAGGAAGCGCCCGGTGTGGCTCTTCTCGCATGCGGCGACATCCTCGGGGGTGCCGGAGACGACGATCTCGCCACCACGGTCCCCTCCCTCGGGGCCGAGGTCGATGACCCGGTCGGCCGTCTTGATCACGTCGAGGTTGTGCTCGATGATCAGGACCGTGTTGCCCTTGTCGATGAGCCGCTCGAGCACGAGGAGAAGCTGGCGGACGTCGTCGAAATGGAGGCCCGTCGTGGGCTCGTCCAGGATGTAGAACGTGCGTCCGGTGCTGCGACGCTGCAACTCGCTCGCGAGCTTGACGCGCTGCGCCTCGCCGCCCGAGAGGGTGGTCGCAGGCTGCCCGAGGCGGATGTAGCCGAGACCCACGTCGTAGAGCGTCTGGAGCTTGCGGCGGATCGACGGGATGTTCTCGAAGAAGTGCAGCGCCTCCTCGATCGAGAAGTTGAGAAGGTCGGCGACGGTCTTGTCGCGATAGGTGACCTGGAGCGTCTCGCGGTTGTAGCGCGCGCCCCCGCAGACCTCGCACGGAACGTAGATGTCGGGCAGGAAGTGCATCTCGATCTTGATCTGCCCGTCGCCCTTGCACGCCTCGCAACGGCCGCCTTTGACGTTGAAGGAGAAGCGCCCCTGAGAGTACCCGCGGGCCTTCGCCTCGGGGGTCGACGCGAACAGGGAGCGGATGTCGTCCCAGACGCCCGTGTACGTCGCGGGATTCGAGCGCGGGGTGCGGCCGATGGGCGACTGGTCGATGTCGATGACCTTGTCGAGAAGGTCGATGCCGCGGATCTCTCCATGCTTGCCGACGCGATGACGCGAGCGGTGGATCTTGTTGGTGAGCGCAGGGGCGAGCGTGTCTGTGATGAGCGACGACTTGCCCGAGCCGGAAACTCCGGTCACCACCGTGAGGGTCCCGAGTTCGATCGAGATGTCGATGTTCTTGAGGTTGTTCTCGACCGCGCCCTTGAGCACGAGTTTGCCGCGACCGGGCGTGCGGCGCTCTGCGGGAACGGGAATCTCCCGCGTGCCGTTGAGGTAGGCCGCAGTAAGCGAGTCGGGACACTCGAGTATCTGTTCGGGGGTGCCGGAGCAGACGACATAGCCGCCGTGCTCGCCGGCTCCCGGCCCCATATCGACCACGAAGTCGGCCGCGCGGATGGTTTCCTCGTCGTGCTCGACGACGATGACGGTGTTGCCAAGGTCACGGAGACGCTCCATCGTCGCGATGAGGCGCTCGTTATCGCGCTGGTGCAATCCGATCGACGGCTCGTCGAGGATATAGAGGACGCCCATGAGACCGGCACCGATCTGGGTCGCGAGACGGATGCGCTGGGCCTCTCCGCCGGACAGCGTGGCGGTTGCGCGCTCAAGGGTGAGGTAGTCGAGTCCCACGTCCACCAGGAAGCGAAGGCGCTCGAGGATCTCCTTGATGATGCGGCCGGCGATCTGCTCGTCTCGTGAGGAGAGCTCGATGTTCTGGAAGAAATCGAGGGACTTCACGACAGGCATGCGCGTGAGCTCGTAGATGTTGACGCCGTCGACGGTGACGGCGAGGATCTCTGGCTTGAGACGGGATCCGCCGCAGGTATGGCAGGGAATGACCGCCATGTACTCCTCGAGCTTCTCCTTGACGGCCTCGCTCTCGCTTTCGTTGTATCGACGCATGACCGAGCCGAGCGCACCTTCGTACCGGGAGGTCCAGTGGGTCTCACGTCCATCGCGCGTCACATAGTCGATGCGGATCTTCTTCTCGCCCATGCCCTCGAGCAGCACCTTCTGCGCCTTGGCGGGAATCTTGTTCCAGGGGGTCGACGTCGACACGCCGAGTTCGCGCGCCGCAGCGGCCACGAGTTGCGGATAGTAGTTCAGGCCCGGGGTGAAGGGTGCGATCGCGCCCTGATCGAGCGAGAGCGTCGGATCGGGCACGACCAGCTCGGGATCGACTTCGAGTCGGCTTCCGAGGCCCGCGCACTCGGGGCAGGCGCCGTAGGGGTTGTTGAACGAGAAGTCTCGCGGCTGGAGGTCGTCCATCGAAAAGCCGTGCTCGGGGCAGGCCAGGGCGAGCGAGAACGGGAGTTCGTCGCCGTCCGCCACAGCGACGAGCACGTTGCCCTCGGCGAGACGTGTAGCCGTCTCGATCGCCTCGGCGAGACGAGAGCGCACGCTCGGCTTAACCGCCACACGGTCGACGACGACCTCGATGGTGTGCTTGAACTTCTTGTCCAGGTCGATCTTCTCATCGAGGGTGCGGACCTCGCCGTCCACGCGCAGACGGGAGAATCCCTCGAGACGCAGGTCGTCGAAGAGCTTGGCGAACTCGCCCTTGCGACCCCGCACGATCGGCGCGAGGATCGACAGACGGGTCCCCTCTCCGAGCTCGAGGATCCGGTCGACGATCTGGTCGGTGGTCTGACGTCGGATCTCGCACCCGCAGGTGGGGCAGTGCGGGACGCCGATTCGCGCATAGAGCAGTCGGAGGTAGTCGTAGATCTCGGTGACCGTTCCGACCGTCGAGCGCGGGTTCTTCGAGGTGGTCTTCTGGTCGATTGAGACCGCGGGGGACAGGCCCTCGATGTGGTCTACGTCGGGCTTGTCCATCTGCCCGAGGAACATGCGCGCGTACGAGGAGAGCGACTCCACGTAGCGGCGCTGACCCTCAGCGTAGATGGTGTCGAAGGCGAGGGAGGACTTCCCGGAGCCCGAGAGTCCGGTGATGACGACGAGCTGGTCGCGGGGGATTTCGAGGTCGAAGTCCTTGAGGTTGTTCTCACGTGCTCCGCGGATGCTGATGTGGGATAGCGACACGAGGGGTGCCTTTCGGTCCGATATCGGCGAGGTACACCGAGGCGACTGTTTTCTGACCCTCTATTGTATGACTTCGCCCCAACCAGCGACAGTGCTCCACAACTCTGCCACAACCCGGATCGGAAGATCAGGACTCCTCGCCGGTCTCCCACACCGAGTCCATGAGAGCCTCGATGCGCTCTCCCCTCTCGGCAATGGAGCTGAGGTCGATGCTCACCAGTACCGAGTCGCCCTCGTTCGCGTCTGCAGGCAGGATGCTGCGGGGCACGTCTTGGATGGTTCCGTCCTCGAGCTCGACTACGGCGAACCCGTCCTCGAACCGGTCGATGATCATCCGCATCGATGCCTGCTCAGTCATGTCTGCCACCTCTCTCATTCGTCACTTAGGGACCGTCTGGCGCTCGGTCGAACGTGAACGTGGAGCCATCGCTCCTGACCGTTATCGTACCCCCGACGTCGGTGCGATAGACATCGACGCCGAGCGATGCAAGCTTTGCCAGAGTCTCGGCCGCTGGGTGTCCGTAGTTGTTGTCGGCGCCCACCGAGATCACCGCGAACTGGGGACTGGCGAGCTCCAGGAAACGTGCGGTGCTCGAACCCTTCGACCCGTGGTGCGCGATTTTGAGCAGGTCGACGTCGACCTCGGTGCCGAGACGGCTCTCGGACTGCGCGGTCAGATCGCCGCTCACCAGCAGGGACGTCGTTCCGAACACGATCTTCACCGCGGCTGAGTAATCGTTGATCTCCTCATAGGCGTCGTCGAC
>CAZMJV010000006.1:24227-27155 GCA_964566905.1 uncultured Coriobacteriia bacterium
TGGCGTGCCGCCTCCGAGCGCACACACGGCCGCCGCCGATAGCAGGAGGGCCAATGAGGCGGCGAGCGCGACGATGTGTTTAGAAAACTTCCGGGTCATCCGAAACCACGCCATTCCCGTCTCGGCAAACATCCACCGCGGCAACTGCGCCTGCGACGCACCCGAGTATAACCGAGCGCCATCACAGGGCCGTAGCCATATGCGTGCCTAGTTGGTTGCTCCGACTACCTCCTGCAACGCCTCCAGATATCTGGACAAGGCCTCCACCTGGACCAGGTCGACGTCGATCTCATTGGCCTCCGATTCGGCTATCGCATCGCTCCACACGTGGAGTCGATCGGTGCTGATGATCTGATACGAATCCTCGGGATGGCGCTCGCGCAGGAACTGGGCGATACGCTCGTCGGCACCGGAAACGCCATCCGTGTTGTTCGCGAAGTGGACCGTCAGTCCGTGGCCGTGCGTATAGAAGTTGGAGTTATACGAGGTGTCGAACACGAGCTCGATCCGCGTCTCATGCCCTTCCTCCTCGATTCGCTTCGCCATCTCAAGCATGATCTTCTCGAGCCAGGCACGGGTGCTGCGCTCACTTTCAGGGCGCCTCGTGCGGAAGATCAGGTTGTGACCATCGATGAGGATATTGTCTGGCACGCCTGCGGGGAACAATGCCGTCCACTCGTCGGCAAGACGCGACTCCGCCAGATTGATCCAACACTTCTCACGCTGAGCAGCGGCATCGAGCTCTGCCTGACATGCCGCGCGCTCATCATCAAGGTGACGCTGGCGCTCCTCGTCGATTCTGCGACGCCTCTCCTCTTCAGCGCGTTGGATCTCGACGTAGTTGTGCATCGCGTTCTTGATGGTGGTGAGCAGACCGATGGCCGACGAGAACTCGTCCAGCGACTCCTCCATGGTGTCGAAGCCGAACGCTTCGAACGCGCTCTGGAGCTGGATGCGGCGCTCGCCCTCCTCGCTCAGTCGGTTCGCGAGCTCGATGTTCTCGCGCTCCTTCTGCTCGATGCACTGACCGAGAGCGTTGAGCTCGTCTCTCAGCCCTTCGATGAGTCTCAGGTCCTCGCCGCGTTTGCCGGTGACGTTCTCGCGGCCTTTGCGCTCTTCGCGTATCTGCGCTTGCAGCCGGTCGACCTCCCTCGACTTCTGGTCGATCCGCCGCTTGAGTTCGGCGATATCGAGCTTGAGGGCCGCATTGGTCGACGTGAGCTCTGCCATGTCCGCGCGCAGGGCGGTCTCGGACTGGCTGCGCCGCGTGAGGGTCGACTTCGCCGCGGTCAGCTCTTTACGGACCTTCTTCAGTTCGGACTGCAGAGCCACGTGCTCGAGCGAGAGCGATTTCAGCTCGCCCGAAACCCGTTCCAGCTCCGCAGCACCGACCATTTGTGATGCACCGGCAGGCTCCATGACCTCGTCCTCGCATCGGCCTTCGGAGGTGGTGATGGATTCCAGGAACGCCTCCCCCGCGGAAAGGAAATACTCGGGGTTCCGATCGCATACGATGAATCCATACAGCAGGCGCGCCTCGACGGGCGAATCCTCGAGCGCGGGTGCATCCTCTCCTGCCTTGTCATTCTCGAGCAACTCGCGCACCACGGGATTGGTCTTGGCGAAGGAAACGAAGAATTCGGTGTTGCGCTCGGCTTTGGTGATGAAGTTCCTTCTCAAAGGGCTGGTCGGCTTCCACACATCAGTGAGTTTCGAGCCGGAATGACCGACCGCGGCGTTAAGCGGCTTCTCGCCCAAGGACCGCTCTACTGCATGCTTCCAATCAGGATCCCGGTATGCACGACACAAAAGGTGTGTGAGTGCATCTGCGTCGGCCAGTGCGGCCGTCATCTCGGATACACGCGTGTCGATGCTTGTGCCCATCGCCTTCTCGCCCATGTCGTCTCCCTCGATCGATTCCACCGTCGTTCGGAACACCAACGAGACGAATGTAGAGGAAGGGTCTGACAAAAACCCATCTGCAGCGTGATGCGGTAGGATGACGGATACCATCGAGATGGACCGGGACGGAAGGACGAGTCATGTCGTTGTACACAAGGCGTGGCGACGAGGGAGAGACCTCGCTGATCGGTGGGGCTCGGGTCGCCAAGGACTCGCCGCGCGTCGAGGCATACGGCGCCCTGGATGAGGCCGTGGCGGCCGTCGGGCTCGCCCGCGTCGCTGCGCGAGACGATCTCGTATGCGGGGTGCTGAGGTTCATCCAGCACAAACTCATGACATGCTCGAGCATGCTCGCCTGCGAGGGTGAGATACCCACCGAGTTCCCCCGCGTGACCGACGAGGACGTCGCCTCTCTCGAACGCTGCATCGACGGGCTCGACCCACGCCGTCCCCCATCGGAGCTGTTCGTCGTCGAGGGCTCGTGCGAATCGGCCGCACGTCTCAATCTGGCACGCACGATCGCACGGCGTGCGGAACGACGAATCGTCCACCTCTCGGCGGACGATTCCGTGGACCTTGTGCTTATGTCATTCGTGAACAGGGTGTCCGACGCGCTCTACGCTTGCTCTCTCGTGGAACGCTCGTTGTGCGATCTCGACCCCGAGCCATGGGATCCGAATGCGGTCGCGCCGAGACCCTGAATCAGCTCTTGCCCGAGATATGGCTCTGGTTGCGATGTGCCTCGGGGTCGCCGCCGCCGTAGAGGTCGACGTGCTCGGGGGGCTCGCTCTTGATCAACGCGCGATAGCCGAAGTACAGAGCGATGGCCACGACCACGATGATCACCGGTGCGATGTATGCGAATTTCACCCTTACCACCTCACTACGTGTTGCATTCCGAATGCCGGTTCTACTGACGTACCCGTACTACCACGTGGCGCAAGGATATAACAGAAGCATACGAATAATCACAGGAACTATGCAATAGACAGGAGACGTCGTGAACGATGTCCGAATAGAGTCCCT
>CAZMJV010000006.1:27255-42920 GCA_964566905.1 uncultured Coriobacteriia bacterium
CCAACGCGGAGAAGCCCTCCACGCCGTGCCTCGCGACTCGCTTCCCCTATGACACGCACATCGACCCGGACTCCCTCAGGCGCGTCGAGGACGCTGAGACGAACCTGCGCGAACGGTTCGGGCTCCGCATCTTTCGCGTGAGAAGCGAGGGTGACCGCGCGCGCCTCGAAGTCGACCCGCTCGAGCTCGAGGGAGCGCTCAACCATGCGGAGGAGATCGTGGCGTCTCTGCTTGAGAGTGGTTTCTCCGAAGTGGAGGTCGACCCGGCAGGGTATCGGTCCGGCTCGTTCGACTCGTAGGCCTAGCCCACGAGCTCGGTCATCGCCGCCTCGATAGCCCCCGGTAGTCGCGCATACAGACGCGCAGGGCGCATCATGTTGCGCGCGATGAGCTGCGTGGCGAACGGCCGGGCCGCCTCGATGATGTCGATGTCGGGGTAGATCATCTTGGAGCATCCCTCCACCGTGACCAATGCTTTGACGAGGAGGCCGAATCCCTTGGGCACGGAGACCCGCTCGTCGTTCATGATGCCGAGGAACCCCATCGCGAACCCCTTGATGTCGTGTCGGTCGCCCGCGAGCGTCCTGCCCATCAACTCGGCGACGAGCGACCTGACCTTGTCGCGACGATCCTCGGGAATGATGAGGCCCAGGTCCGCCGAGTACTTGAGGGCGCGGTCAGCGTCCCCGTATACGGTAGCCGCGAGCACTTGGGCGACGGCATCGCGCTGTCCGGTCCCGAGCTCTCCGACGATACCGAAGTCGAGGTAGCAGATGCGGCTGTCCGGGGTTATCAGCAGGTTGGACTGGTGCAGATCGGCGTGATAGCGCCCGAGCACCAGCACCTGGGTCATGAAAGCCTCGGCGCCGTGAGTCGCGAGCATCCGAGCGTCGACTCCCGCGGCTTCCGCATCCCGAGCGTCCGAGAGGCGCCACCCCTCTATGAATTTCATTGTGAGAACCGACCGCGTGGTCAACGGCCACACCATGGTCGGTGTGAGCACGAGCGGATCGTCTCGGAAGTCGAACGCGAACCGGTCGGAGAGTCTTCCCTCGATACGGAGGTCACATTCCGACCGCAGCGAGTCAGCGAGTTCTCCGAAGATGTCGGGAAGGTTGAACCTGCGCAGCGCCGGAATGCGCGAGAGCTTCCTGACCAGGGGCGCCGCGAGCGCCAGATCCTCGACGATCGCGCGGTCGCTCCCCGGTCGGACCACCTTGATCGCGAGCGGCGTGCCTGCAGGAAGCGTCTCGCCGATCACGGGTCGATACTCTTCTCGCAAAACCGCGCGATGCACCTGTGCGACCGAGGCGGAGCCCACGGGGTTCGGGTCGAACTCGGAGAACAACTCCTCGAGCGGGTGCCCGAGCTCGTCCTCCACCGTTTTACGAACCAGGGGAAACGGTGCCGGAGGGACCGAATCGAGCAGGTCCTCCATCTCGAACACATACTCGGGAGGGAACTCGTCGGGTCTGACGGAGATGAGTTGGCCGAGCTTCACGAAAGCCGGTCCCAGCTCCTCGAAGGCACGCCGCAACTCGCGCGCGAACACCGCTCGGCGCCGTGGCGGGGCGACCAATCCCAGGCGGGTCTCCCTCGCGGCGATCAGCCACCTTCGCGTGAAGACCGAACGGATATGGCGTCCGCGCGCCGACATGGTCAGCTCCTCGGCACCACGGACGCGGCGATCGTGTCGAGAACCGCGCTCATCGACTCGATTCGTCCGCGCAGCTCCGCGACCTCGAACTGCAACGCCGCGATCTCCTCCGACGCAGGGCCTCCGGTACCGCTCGCACCGGTCTCCCCCGCCGACAACTCGGCCTTGAGCTTCTCCTTCTCGACCTCGACCATCGCAGCGAGTCCGTCGACGAAAGCACCCGGCCCGCCGGTCATCTCTCCCGCGGTCTGGTTTTCTCCGCGCGCGATCGCCGCCTTTACTCCCTCGTCGGCGCTCTCATGGACCAGCAGCCACGCCGCGAGGAACTTCATGAAGTCGTCGTTACCGATCATCGCCGGCCGTCCTTTCACGCGGATCGCGCAGCAGTCTCATCCCGTTCAGGATGACGAGAAGCGCCACACCCGTGTCGGCGAATACCGCCATCCACATATTTGCGTACCCCAAAACCGCCAGGAGCAACACAGCGACCTTCACCGTGAGCGAGAAGACGACGTTCTGCCTGACGATCGCCATCGTGCGCTTCCCCAACGCGAGGAACTTCGGCAGGGCTGAGAGGTCGTCGGCCATGAGCGCGACATCCGCGGTTTGAAGGGCGGCATCGCTGCCCACTCCCCCCATGGCGATCCCAATGTCCGCCAGAGCGAGGGCAGGGGCATCGTTGATACCGTCGCCCACCATGGCGACCACTTCGCCTGCCGATTTGAGCTCGGTCATGAACTGGCTCTTGTCCTGCGGGAGGAGACCGGCGTGATATTCGTCGACGCCGACCTGGGCAGCCATCGCAGCTGCGATGCGCCCGTTGTCTCCGGTGAGCATGACCTGCCGCGAGACGCCCTGGGATCGGATCTGCTCGACGAGTTCCGCCGACTCGGACCTCACCTGGTCTGCGATCGCGACGAGACCCGTGGCCATACCGTCCACGACGAGCAACAAAACGGTGTTGGTCTCCTCTTCGAGACGGATGATCTCCTCGAGGATCTCTGGCCGCAACGGCGCGTGCGAGGCGTTCGATGCGTGCGACGGGCTGCCGAGGACGACTCGATGGCCCTCTACCACGCCCTCGACTCCCGCGCCGGCGGTCTCGGTGAACGACTCAACGTTGGGAAGCTCGACGAGGCCCTCCTCACGCATGCGCATCCGGTCGGAAGCCTGCACGACGGCATGTGCCAGCGGGTGGTTTGAGCGCGACTCGAGCGCAGCCGCAAGCCGCAGCATCTCCTCGGAATCCCTGTCAGCGAGCCGCACGACGGTCAGAACCTCGGGCCGCCCTCGTGTGAGCGTTCCGGTCTTGTCGTAGGCGAGGACCGTCACCTTGGCTGCCAGCTCGAGAAACGCCCCGCCTTTCACAAGGACTCCGTTTCGCGCCGCGGCCGTGATGGCCGAGACGATCGAGACAGGAGTGGAGATGACCAGCGCACAGGGGCACGAAATGACGAGGAGGACGAGCGCCCTGAAGATCCACTCGCGGAACCCTCCCACCTCAAAGGCGGTGAACGTCGAAATCATCGGCGGAACGACCGCTATCAGGACCGCGATCCCGACGACGATCGGCGTGTAACGAGCGGAGAAGCGGTCGACGAACGACTCATACGGCGCCTTGTTCGACTGCGCCTCCTCCACGAGCGAGACGATCCGTGCGAGAGTCGAGTCCTCGAGGTGCGCGGTGACCTCGATCTCGAGCGCGCCGTTGACCGACAGCGAACCCGCGAACACCTGGTCGTCCACGGACTTGAGAGCGGGAACCGATTCGCCGGTGAGAGCAGCCTCGTCCACCGAGGCGGAGCCGTCGCGCACGACGCCGTCGAGAGGCACCCTCTCCCCGGGCCTGACGAGGATCAGATCGCCGATCTCGACGTCCTCTGCCATCAGGTCGTAGAGCGTCTCCTCGCGGATGACGTGGGCGATCTGCGGGGCGAGGTCCATGAGGTCGCGTATCGACTCGCGCGTCTTGCGCATGGAGCGCGACTCGAGGGTGTTGCCCAGAGCGAAGAGGAACACGACCATGGCCGCCTCACCGAAGTCTCCGAGCGCGATCGCTCCGAACACGGCGATGGTCATGAGGATGTTCATGTCGATGGACCGTCTACGCAGGGAATCCCACGCGCGCGGCAGGGTGACGACAAGACCGGCGATCGCCGCGACAACGAACACGATGTCGGCGACGATGATGTCTTTCCAGATGAGGTCAAGCGCCGCGGCCACGAGCATGGCGGCACCGCACGAAACAAGCGAGATCATCGGGAGGTTTCGCGCGAGGGCAGACCGCTGGTCGACGACTTGAAGGCCGGGAGTCGAGCTTTCGAGTGAATGCCCCATGCGGAGGCTGGTCGCGGCGACGGCGTCAGCGACCCGTGCGACGTCCGCTCCGGGAGCGAACTCGACGCGCAGGGTCGCGCTGCCGTAGTTCAATTCGGCATTCTCGACCCCTGGAAGTGCGGCGACCGCCATTTCCACGCCGGCCGCGCAACTCGGGCAATCGAGGTCGGCGACACGCCACCGCGCCTTCTGGAGCTGGGTCGATTCCGAGTTCATCGCTCTCCCCCTGCAGTGTCGATGTGCGAGGCGTGGGCTCGGCCCTGGTCAAGCAACGCGGCGACATGATCGTCGGCGAGCGAGTAGAGGACGCGTTGGCCTTCGCGGCGAGAAAGGACGAGTTCACGGTCCTTGAGCAGACGAAGCTGATGGCTCACCGCGGAGGCTGAGACGGACACGCCGTCAGAAAGGTCCTGGACGCACATCTCCCCTGCTCCCAGCATCTCGAGGATTCTGAAGCGGGTCGGATCGGCGAGTGCCGAGAAGATGGCGGTCGCACGTTCGACCACAACTGGATCCGAGACGATCGGTGTATCTTCGCGCTCCAAAGGACCCTCCTTATACGTGAATATATGAACATCTGTTCAGATATTCACTCTACAGGAGAGGGCTGTGACGCGCAATAACTGTGAGGTGATTTCTGTGGCCAAGCGAGGCTTACGGTACCGCCACCGTCGGTTTGAAGGCCAGCCACTTGGCGGTGCTCGGCGTCAGGGTATTCGAACTCTCCGCCGTCGAGATGTTGTTCAACACGATTCCGCCGTCGAGAACGTAGTGGGTCTGGTCATCGACCGCCGTGATGCGGTAGTCGAGGCGCGAACGGGTTCCAATCGTGACGACGTCGACCTTGAGCTCGGTGATCGCATCGAGGTTGACCGAGGCGCGCGACGCAGCCGCCTCCGCCGTCCCCTCTCCACGCTGTGCTGACTTGATGTGAAAGACCTTGCGACCGGCGGTGTTCTCCTCGAATCCGAACGACGAGTGGTTGCCAGCCGGCACGGTCGACGTCACCGAGATCGACTCGGCGTAGGACGCCTCGGTCTTCAGCATCGTCTCCAGTGTTACGGCCTGCTGGTATCCCGTGAGATCCGAACTCGCGCCTCGGAACGCGGAGAGCACAGAGGAGAGCGCATAGCTCGTCGCCCCGATGACCATGACAAGAATCGCTGAGACGACGATGAGCTCGACGAGGGTCAGGCCGCGCTTCTCCCTCAAGGCACGATTCTTTGACGCCAGTGATCTCATCATTCGACACCGACGATCTTGGGGCGCGAAAAGGCCTTGAGGAATATGTTCTTGCCATCATCGTCATAGACGCGGACGTAGATGACATACCCGTCGACACCGTTGCTCGTTACCGGCGCGAACTTGAACTGCTTATTGTTCGCCAGGGTCGGCGCGAACGTTGTTCCGTTCATGCAGGTGGCTCCGGTGTCCGCCTCGAGAACGGCGACCTCGACCTTGCCGCTGCTCAGGTCGGTCATGAGCGTGTCGACCACGAACTGGGCCGCCGAGGCATTGGGCTCGGAGTCCGTAGAATTCGAGATGATCCCGCGCGAGACGACGATCATCGAGATCACGACGACCGTGAACAACACGAGGATTGCCGTCGCGACTATGACCTCGACGAGCGTGAGTCCCGATTTACTGCGAACAAGACGCTTTGGGATTCTCATCGGAACACGCTGTCCGAGAACGCGAAGTCGAACCCGGGAACATACGGCTTCGGCATGTTGGTCCCGATATTGAGAAGGTCGATTCCACTCGTGAAGATGTACGAGCCCGCCTGAAATTTCACGAGCGCGCCGGATACCTGCTCGATGGTGATGTTCTTCGCGAATGTGACGAGGACATCGCCTGTCCTTGTCGGGGTGTAGAGAAGGAGCGTCTGCTTTTGGTTGCCTTGGTTCTGGTTGTGCAGGATCTCACTACCCGTGAAGTTGAAAACCGTGCCCTCGGCCTCGACCGCCTTGTTCTTGGGAATGGCGATGTTTCCCTCGAAGCTCACCTTGCCGGTCTGAGAGATGTATTTGAGCAGGTCGGTTCCCTGATTCCCGTCGATCATCATCACATCACTGCTGACCAGAAGGGTGTCGAGATCGAACAGGGACATCCTGAAGAGATCCGTTCCGCTCTTGACCGAGTGCCATCCGGGTGTGAGGTTGATGACCGTTCCATTCGCCTGGATGACGTCTGTGCTTCGTGCGACGTAGACGATGGAGTTGCCCGACCCCGTCTTGCTCTTGACGATGAAACTCGACGTCGGCTCTGCGGGCTCGATGCATGCGCTGGCGATCTTGCTTCCGATGTTGAGCGAGAGCAGGTCCGCGGTGACGGTGAACGACGTCTCGTTAGACTCCGGAGCCGGAATAGACCATGCGGTCGGGTTGTTCCAGATAGTGCGGACGACATCCGCCTTGTATTCGCTGTTCGCCAAAGTGGCGGAAGTCCATGCCGCCCCGTCCCCTCCCGTGGCGTACAGGCACACGGTCTTGCCGGTCTTCGATGACGCCGTCCCGCCCGCCAAGTTGATCTCCGCCCCGACAGGCTTCGCCCAGCCCGCCGTCAATCCGGATATGAAACTGAGAGACTCGAGCGCGGGGGTGCTCGTCGCCTTGGGAATCGAGAGACCGAGCACCGTGACGTCGAACAGTCTCATCTCCGCTTGATAGATGGGGTTCGCCGTGTCGAGCGGAGTGATTCGGTTGTACTGGATCGAGTCGAGGAAATCCGCTCCTGACGGGACTTCGTACAGCGCACCCTCAGGGAAATTCTTGTCTGCCATCCCCGAGATTCTTATCGTCGATCCGGGGGCCAGCAAGACCATGGTCGAAGTCCGTGACGAACTCTTCGGGGTGAGCATCATCCTCGCCCCGGAACCGCCGACAAGCGTGTCCTTCACGTAGATGTAGTCGGTTTGCAGAGAAACCGTCGCACTTGCGGCGATTTCTAGCGAAACGGCACGCGTGCTCGTCTTGCCTCCGGTGCCCGCTGCGAAATAGAGTTTCTCCGCAGAGAGCCCCGTACCGGCGGTGCCTCTGATCGGCGTCTGGAAAAGCAGGGAGTAGTCCGTCGCAGGCGCGGTGTTCGTCAACTTGTATCCGGCGATACTCAATTCACTCGTCGTGAAGGGCGCGCCGTCGTTGACCATGATCGTCGGGTCGAATCCTCCGCCGTTCTCGATGACACCAACGACTCCGGGAACGTCGAGACTCGGTGTTATCGTCACGTGCGCGGTGAAGACGAGTTTCTGCTGGCCCTTCTCGGCTTCCTTTGATGCCGCGTTTCCGCGACCCGTCGACACGACCTTGACGTCCCAGTCCGCCCCGTCCTTCACGACCGTGCAGATCGCGTAGATGTCATCCGCTATGGACGCGGGGGTAGAAGCTGAGACCGCGAACTGCGCCTGTCCGAGGTCGTTCACCTTCCCGATGACGAAGAAGTTGTGCAATGTCCCTGTCTTGGCGTCTTTGGCCAGGACACCTTTGGCATACTCGATGCCCGACTTTGCGTTCAGATAAGCCTGGCGGTCAGAGACGCCGGACTTCGACAAGGCGGTGGAGGCGTTGGCGGCCGTGAAGATGGTCGCCCCAAGGAGCATCGCGACGGCGCCGACGATGAGCACGTACGGCAGCACGACGCCGTGCTTACCCCTGATGCGACTCGTCATTATTCCCATCGACCCCCCTGGACCACTGTTTCGCACACGACTCACTAGGTTACTTGATGATGGCGTACATGCCGAACATCGGCTGGACGATGGATATGACGACGGTACCGACTACGACTGCGATGACGACGGTCATCGCCGGCTCCATGAGAGCGGTGAGGTTCTTGACGCTCTCGTCAGTCTGATTCTCGTAGAGGTTCGCCATCTTTCCCAGTACCTCGTCGAGGGCTCCGGACTCCTCGCCCACGCGGATCATCGAGATGAGCAGAGGATCGAACACCCCGGTGGCCGCCATCGATTTGTTGATGGTCGTTCCGACTTTCACGTCCTCGATGATCTGAACGATCTGGCTCTGGATGAACGTGTTGGGAACCACTTCACGTGCGATTTCCAAAGAGGCGACGATTTCGACCCCAGATTCGACGAGGGAGTTCATGATCGTGCAGAACTGCGCGACAGACGATTGCATGTTCATCTTTCCGAACACCGGCATATGCAGTTTGAACTTGTCGATCGCGAGACGTACCGACGGGAACTGAGTGGTTGCGAATTTGTAGACCACGAAGAAGAGAACCACCCCTATGAGGATGAAGTGTCCCTTAGTCGTGATGAACTTCGAGAATGCCATGACACCCTTGGTGAGGGCCGGCAGCTGTGCGCCCATCGACGTGAAGAGGTCGACGAACGTGGGAAGGACGACGGCGTTCATGAGATACACGAGGCCGACGGTGAGGACCAGCAGGATCGACGGATAGGTCATGGCGCTCTTGATCTTCGCGCGCAGCGCGACCTGCTTGGCGAGGTTCGTGGCGGCACGCTCGAATGCGACGTCGAGACGACCGTTGGTCTCTCCAGCCGCCACGATACTGATGACCGTGATGGGGAATGCGGCGAACTTGCGCATCGACTCGGAGATGGAGAGGCCGGCGAACAGGCCGTCGTTGATCTCCTGAAGGATCGCCCTCGCCGATTTGTCGGGCTCGGACTCGATGAGAACCTCCATCGACAACGAGAGCGACACGCCGGCGCGCATCATGATCGCCATCTGATCAAGAATCGAGAGGAGCTTCTTGGGCTTAAGCTTCTTCTTGTAGATGTCGCCGCCGATGATGTCCTTCTCGAGAATTCCCTGTTTCTCGGGCTTGCCACCCTTGGTGGCCACAGGCTGGATGACGGTGGGCACGAGGCCCTTGCTCTTGAGGTCGGTGACAGCGGCGCCTCGATCGTTGGCTGTGACTTCTCCAGCGACCGTTTTGCCTCGAATATCGACCGCCGTGTACTTGAATTGCACCGATTTCCTCCGTTAGAGCGTGACGTTTGAGGAGAGCTTCGCGAGTTTCTCGAGATCGAAGCCGTACTCCTCTGCAGTCTTCTTATCGATCTCTCCCGAGACGATCAGGTCGAGAACGCTGCGATCGAGGGTGATCATGCCTTCGCCCGCACCTGTCTGGATCGACTGGCTGATGTTGCTCGTCTTGTTCTCGCGGATCAGGTTCGCGATGGCCGAGTTCACGAACATCATCTCGAACGCACCGCGTCGCCCGCCCTTCGTGCTCGGCATGAGTCGCTGGGAGATTACGGCCTTGAGCGCACCCGAAAGCTGAACTCGAACCTGAGTCTGCTGCGCCGTGGGGAAGGTGTCGATGAGTCGGTCAATGGTCTTCGCAGCTCCGAGCGTGTGGAGCGTCGAGAGCACGAGGTGGCCCGTCTCCGCCGCGGTAAGCGCGATCGAGATCGACTCGAGGTCGCGCATCTCGCCGACGAGGATGATGTCGGGATCTTCACGGAGTGCCGCCTTGAGCGCTCGGGCGTAGTCAGCCGTGTCGTCGCCCGTCTCACGCTGGTTGATGATGCAACCCGCAGGCTGGTGGATGTACTCGATCGGGTCCTCGATGGTGATGATGTGGTCGGACCGGGAGAGGTTGAGCTCGTTGATGATGGCCGCGAGCGTCGTCGACTTACCGGAACCGGTCGGCCCGGTGACGAGGATGAGACCCTCGCGGAAGTCGAGCACGCGCTGGATCGAAGGCGGAAGGTTGAGTGACGCGAGTCGCGGCGTCTTGCTCTTGATGGTACGCATGATGAGCGCCGGACCACGAGTCGTCTTCATGACGTTCACACGAAAGCGGCTGATCCCCTCAAACGTCTTTGCCGCGTCGACATCTCCCGTCGCCGCGAACTCCTGATACTTCTCCTGGTTGAGGCACTGCCGCGCCATACCGTCGACGTCCTCCGCGGAGAGCGGATGCTCGCCGAAGTAGCGGATGCGGCCGTCGATGCGATACGCAGGGCGGTTTCCGGTGGCGAGGTGGATGTCGGACGCGCCGTGATCGACGGCCCCTTGCGCAATAGGAATGATGTCATATGCCATAGCCGTGCTCCCTTCGGCGCGTTACTCGGTGGAGTTGGAGTAGATCTCGAGCATCTCGGGGAGGGCGGTCGTCCCGTCGAGGACGATTATTCGCGCGTTCTCTCCCAAGGGGATCATCCCCTCCTCGATCGCGAGCTTTCGCAGCTGGTCGCCGCTCAGTCCCTCGTGCACACCGCGACGGATACCTGGCGTCATGCGCATGACCTCGTGGACGGCGGTACGGCCGCGGAAACCACTGCTGTTGCAGTAGTCGCAACCGGTGCCGCGATAGAGAGTGATGTCCGCGTCGATCGGCTCACCCATGGCCGCAAGCTCGGTCGGGCTCGCCTTGTAAGACTCCTTGCAGTGCGTGCAGATCTTACGCACGAGACGCTGGGCGACGACGCCGACTATCGACGAGGTGACCATGAACGGTGCGATGCCCATGTCGATGAGTCGAACGATGGCGCTGGGCGCGTCGTACGTGTGCAGCGTCGAGAAGACGAGGTGACCAGTGATCGCGACGCTGGTCGCGATGTCGGCGGTCTCGGCATCTCGGATCTCGCCGACCATGACGATGTCGGGGTCCTGTCGCAGAATCGACCTCAGGGTCGACGCGAAGGTGAGCCCTCCCTTGGGGTTAACCTCGACCTGCGTGATGCCCGGGATGATCATCTCGACGGGGTTCTCGACGGTGATGATGTTGATGTCCTCGCGCTGCACGTCGCGCAACGCGGTGTAGAGCGTGGTCGACTTTCCCGACCCCGTCGGTCCCGTCATGAGGATGATTCCGTGAGGCTTCGCGAGCATCTCGTCGAAGTACTCGAGGTTTTTAGGCAGGAAACCGATGTGTTCCTTGCCCATCGCGTGACCCAGCATGGTGGTGATTCGGATGACGACCTTCTCGCCGAACACCGTCGGGAGGACTGAGATACGGAGGTCGACATCCCTTCCGGCGATCTTCTGGGTGAGGCGACCGTCCTGAGGGGCGCGCTTCTCGGCGATGTTCATGCCGCCGATGAACTTGATGCGGGAGACGACCGGTGCGATGAGGTTGGGAGCCGTCTCCATGTAGATGCCCAGGTGGCCGTCAACACGGAACCTGATGCGCATCAGGTGCTCTTGGGGCTCGATGTGGATGTCGGAGGCTTTGAGGACGACCGCTTGCTCGATCATCATGTTGACGAGCTTGATGATCGGCTGCTCGCTGTCTTCCTCGTCGGTGACCTCCTCTTCGAGATCGACGCCCTCGTCATCGAACTGCTGGGCCGCGGCGAACGCCTTCTGCGAGGTATAGGCCTCTCGGATCTTCTCCTCGATGGCCGCCTGCTCGCTGATGACGATGTCGATCGGGAACCCGGTGTAGACCTGCATGTCGTTGATGATCTTGTAGTCGAGCGGATCGGCCACGGCAAAGACGAGCGTGTGGCCGTTCATGCGGATCGGAATGATGGTGTTTGCAACGGCGACGGACTCGGGGATGAGACCGGATATCTCCGAATCGACCCTCACCTCGGCCAAGTTGAGATACGGCACGTCGAGCTGCGCCGAGAGGGAGTCGATCAGCTGGCTCTCCGTGATGTAGTCGTTCTCGATGAGAATCTCGCCGAGCCGCTTCTTGGATCCCTGCTGGTCGACGAGCGCCTGCTCGAGCATCGCCTGCGTGAGGACGCCCGAGGACACAAGAATCTGGCCGAGTTTGAGGTTGGTGAATTTCATCCGATCCCTCCACTGTTTCCAAAGAGTGCGAGATAGCTCGAGAACATCGTTTGGAGCTCGAGCGAGAAGACGAGGAACAACGCCGTCGCCAAGGAGATATAGGGTCCGAGAGCAGTTGCCTGGCCTATCTCGAGACGTTTGGCGAGGATGAGCAACATGAATACGATACCTGCGACCAGCACGACGAGCGCGAGGACGTATACGATTCCCGGGAACCCGACGAGCAGCCCCACAGCTGCGAGGAGCTTGATATCACCGTATCCCATCGCGTCGCGTTTCGCGAGGGCGGAGCCCACAAGCCCGATGATGAAGAACGAGCCCGCGCCCGTGACTGCTCCGAGGACCGATGCCAGAAGTTCGGGAACGACGCCCTCCCCCGCCAGGCCGCGCGCCAAGGCAGCGACGATTCCGAGAAGCGCCAGCGCTACGACCGCTTGGTCTGGGATGATCGTGTACTTCGCATCGGAGACCGCAGCGAGCAGGAGCACCCATACGGCGACTACCGACACAAAGGACTCTGCCATTGAGTGTGAGCGTGTGGCCACGAGGGCCCCGACTGCGGCCATGACGACGACGAAGATCGGCATCCACGGAAGCGCGGCGATCCGCGATCGGGAAAGGCGCTCCTCATCGGGTGCCTCATCGTAGTCGACCAGCCACGATGCGGGAATCCGGTTGAAAAGCGGAACGCCCGCGGCTCCGAGGGCGATTCCAAACAACACCGGGCTCACTACGTCAATCCCCATGGTCACTGCGCCGTTGTGGTTGCCGTCGAATCGATCGAGCCGTACGTCGGGAATCCGTAGTAGTAGAGCGAGACGGTCATACTCACCATCGCGCCTCCGGGACTCATTGACGGGACTCGAGGCGTACCAACGGGCTCAGGCTGAATCGAGACCTGGAGACCATCGACGAAGTACGCTGCGTCCTGACGCTGCTCGAGTTCCGTCAGAAAAGCGCGAACGTCGTCCTCAGCATTGGATCCGGTGCCTCGCAGTGCGATATCGATTCCGACCTTGTAGAGCTTCGAGCCATCGGCGCGTGCAACCGCCTCGATGACCGGCTCGGGAGCCCCGATCGTGTAGTTGCTGATAACGACCTGCGACCGCCGAGCCGCATCTCCGAGTATGTCGGCCGTCGCTGCCCGAGCGTCCACGGTCTGAGTCGGGGTAATGCTCGCACGCAGCGCAATCTGCGCCTTGTAACCCTCGATCTCAGCGGTGATCTTCTTCTCATCCGCGAGAGTCTGGTCCAGAAGTGCCATGCGCTCGGTATTCGCCTTGTGCTTGGAGTTGAGTTCGGCGACTTTCGTGGAGAGTGGGAACGCGACCATGTTCGCATAAGCGATGGCCACGACCGCTAGCACCAAGAGGAAGATGACGAGCGGCGTGATCTTTATTCCGAAGATCTTCATCGCGCATCCACCGTCCCTTCCCCGGCGGACGCCGATTGCTGGGTGGTCGTGCTCGGGAGCTTGAGCGTCAAGGGCGAGTAGGTCTTATGGCGCAGGGTGACCGCGCCCGTAATGACCGTCGCCGTACCCTCACCTGAGCGCGAGTAGGTCAGAGGGACCTGGATATCAAAGAACGAGCTCGACTCCATACGTGCCTTGAAGGCGAGGAACTCGTCGGTCGAGTCTATGGTGAAGGAGAGTGGGAGCTCTCCCGACAGGGGATCGTAGTTGAAACTGAACTGCTTCATCGTGAGAGGCAGCATCCCATAGAGATCGCCATGCATCACCGCGGTCTTCGATTGCCCAATCGGTAGAGGGGTCGAAGTGTCTTCGACGGGTTTTGCAAGTTCCGCATACTTCGTCAACTCGCTTCGAACCCCTTCGACCTTGGTATAGGCGGGGCTTGCCAATACTCGCTCGTCGTCGCGCACCTGGGAGTCGGCGACGAAGTAGTTGGCGGGGATAATCGCCATACCGAGCAGAGCTGCGGCGGATAAACCCGCGATTATCGCCGTTTGCAAAGCGGTGCTGTTTCTTCCGGCGTTCCGCTCGAAGATGAGATCGAGCGAGCGCGTGTAGCGCCCCACTGCCCCACCGGCCAGCGAGATCATCTCTGCGAAGACCGTCGGATCATCCTGAAGTTGAGGACTGACACGCACCGTCGCCGACATGGACCGGTAGAACTCATCGACCGAAACGCACGGTGCGCCAGCGAGCTCGGCGACACGCTCACGCATGCCCGGGAGGACAGACAGTCCACCGGACACGACCACAAGGTCGAGATCGAGCCTCTCAGCAGCCAGGACGATACGCAGTCCGCGCATCACCTCCGCAACGGCGGGGTCGATCGCGTGCTCGATCTCCCTGAGTGCGCGATCGCTGAGGGGCATTCCCGGGGTATAGCGCGGCGCGGATGCACCGACCTCGGTCTCGTCGAGGAAATCGACTGCAGAATCGTTCGCGGGGGTGAATCGGGGGACTCCCGAAGTCAAAGGCAGCGACTCGGCGGAGGGCACGCTCGCCGGGGCAGGAGACTCGGAAAGCGTGATCGTCGGCACATCCGAGAGCACGATCTTTGGAACTTCCTGCGTCGGCTGCTCCGTCGCCTCGGTGTCTTGAGGAAGGATGTCCCCGACGAGGGCGGTGGCGACAGGCTCGACCTCGGGAACCACGGCCGATGCGGACCCCTCATCGGAGGCGAGGAGTCGCGCCATGCTCAGAGCGACGCTCCCGTATGTGCTCTCGAAGAGCAACTGGCCTTTCTCGAAGATGGCCAGCTGAGAACGACCGTCCGTGAAGTCTATGGCGGCGACGGTCTTCGAGGCGAGTTCCGTATTTCCGTCCATCATCACCATCACCGCCTCGACGAACGAGGCGATGCGGGGTAGCACTTTGATGATGTTGAAGCCGACGCCGCTCAGGGCGTCGACCACCCTGAGGAGTGTTGCGCGCTCGACCGCGTAGAGGACGCTCTTGATCTGACCCTCGACGTCCGGCGGGTTGCCGTATGTGAGCGTCTCGATCACATAGTCCTCCGGGTTGCCGCGGAGGACGGTCTCGGCCTCGATGATCGCGAACGATTTGAGGACCGCAGGTTTTGTGGGGGGATGCATGAACGTCTTGGAGCGGACGAGCGAGTCGCCCAACGTGAAGATCATCTTGGCGTCGGAAGAGAACCCCTCTGTCTCCAGGGAGGAACTGAGAAACCGCGTGAACCAGGCAAGGTTCTCGATGTACCCGCCGTCACGCAATTGTTGCGGAAGCTCGAAGGTCGCGTCCTTGAGAATCGACACGCGCTTACGCGCCTGTTCGACCTGGGCGATCCTGAGGGAGGCGTCTCCTGCTTCGACTAGTAGTATGACCAAGACGAACTCCTACGATATGAGGTGAAACGATATACGTTTCTATGTATCTAACAGTAGACCCGAACCAATCCGAAAATACAAGAACCCAACATAAATTGGGCTCTATCCGAACCTACGGCAGATTGAGTGCGGCGGAAGCGACCGTCACATCGCCCGCAGGGAGCTCGAAATACCCCGCTCCGGGGCTCGACGATGCAGCAGACACGCGCAGCGTCTCGGTGTTCACATAGAACTTCCACCCCTCGCTCTTCGCGGTGAACGAGGCGTCGGTAGCCATGGCGGTCACGATGGCGTTCTCGATTTTGACGAGGCCGGGAGCATCCGATGCGAACGTGGGAACTCCACCGGAGTTGGCCACGCCGGCGACGTAGAGGTTCAGGCTGTTCTCAAAGGTTCGAGCGCTGGAAAGGTCGGCTGAGTTGTTGGCCTTCTCCATGATGTTCATCACGCTGGGAATGGCGATTGCAGCGAGGATCGCCAGTATTGCGATGACGATGACGAGCTCCACCAAGGTGAAACCACGTCTGTTGCCTGAGCGCGACATGCTTCCCCCCGATTCTGATGCGGATAGTCGCGCCGCGGTTGCGGCCTGTGTGCTCGACAAGTGTACTACCGGG
>CAZMJV010000007.1:0-3160 GCA_964566905.1 uncultured Coriobacteriia bacterium
ACCTCGTCGATACCGAGGATGAATCGCGTGCCGTCGGGGTCCAGCGTTCTCTGCAGGTCGTACATCGCTGCGCTCCGGCGGATTTCTTTGCGCGCTGCTGCGAGCCGTCTGCGCGCTACCTCGACCGCAGACACGACTCCCTGGCGGGGGTCATCGCGATACAGCTTGATCACCCTCGGAAGCGCATGGATGTCTGCGGCGCGCAACGCCGCCGATATCTCCGCGACCGATGTGGACTTCTGCACCACGCGCTTCCTCCAGAGACGACTCGAATGTACGCGTCCACTATAAACGACGGACGGGACCCGATTGGGCCCCGTCCAGTGTGTAGCTGGGTGAAACGATACGAGTGGCTTAATAGCCCTTCTCGCGGATACGAGCGGCCTTGCCGACTCGATCGCGGAGGTAGTACAGCTTGGCGCGACGAACGGCACCCTTGCGCATGACCTCGACCTTGTCGATCTTGGGCGAGTGCACGGGGAACGTACGCTCGACGCCGACGGCGAAGGAGATCTTACGGACGGTGAACGTCTCGCGGTTGGAAGCACCGTGACGACGGATGACATCGCCCTGGAAGATCTGAACGCGCTCGCGCTCGCCTTCCTTGATGCGATAGTGGACCTTGACGTTGTCTCCGACGGTGAAGTCGGAACGATCCTCGCGGATCTGCTGGAGCTCGATGGCGCGAATGATATCCATGAAGCGAATCCTGTTCCCTGAGCCGAATCGGGGCCCGCAAACTTGCGGACACGAAAAAACAGTATAGCTACGTATACTTGAGCTGGCAACGGTTGATTTGATCTCTTCCGGACCGAAGCGGTCCGCACCGAAGCCCCGAATCATGACCGCCCCTGTGGTGCGAAGACGGCCGAGTTGAGATTGTACGTTACTCTCAGCCCGCGCGCAAGGCAGCTACTTGAGCGCACCCATGTGCGACGGCGGCCAGTAGGTGACAAACCCGCGACCGTAGATCGAGGTGAGCGGCTGCGGCCCGAAGTATCTGCTGTCGCCCGAGTTGGGGCGGTTGTCCCCCATCAGCCACACCATGCCGTCCGGAATGGTGTACGGGTAGTTACCCTCGCTGCCGGGAGCGACCTCGGTCACCTTTCCGTGCACGTAGGGCTCGACCTGCTCGACCCCGTCCACGAAGAGCTTGCCGTCGTGAATGTCGATGACCTGACCCTCCTTGGCGATGAGACGCTTGATGAGCGTCGGGTTCTCGCCGGTCGGGTCCGGGAAGACGACGATGTCGCCGGGCTGCGGTTCCTTGAAGCGGTACGTCAGCTTGTCGGCGAGGACGCGGTCCCCGATCTCGATCGTGGGGATCATGGATCCCGTCGGGATGATGAACGGCTGCACGAGGAAGGTGCGGACGAGACTCGCCAGAACGAATGCGATTGCGAGCATGACCACGAGTTCGATCGCCTGGCGTGCGAACGACTGGCGCTCCTTGGCCACAACCGGTTTCGGTTCACTCATCGTCATTACACCCGTTCTTCTCGGAATCGTCGTGGCTCTGAAGGCGATGCACGAGTTCGAGCTCGCCTTTTGTCAGTATCGCACGACTGAGCAGGTCGGGTCTGCTTTTCGCGGTGCGAATCACAGATTGCTCACGTCTCCAAGCCGCGATCTTGCCGTGGTCTCCGCTGCGCAGGACCTCGGGGACCTCCATGCCGCGGTACTCGGCGGGGCGGGTGTACTGCGGGTACTCGAGAAGATGCTCGGAGAACGACTCGTCGATCGCCGACTGGTCATGTCCCAGAACGCCGGGGAGAAGACGCACGACCGCGTCGGTGAGCATCATCGCGGGCAGCTCTCCCCCGCTCACGACGTAATCGCCTAGGGAGATGAGTCGGTCGGCGAGGGAGTAGACCCGCTCGTCGAAACCCTCGTAGCGCCCGCACACGAGCACGAGGCGCTCTTCGCCTGCGAGTTCTTGGGCGATCTCCTGGGTGAACGGTTCGCCGAGGGGGGTGAAGAAGATCACGGTCGCGGGAGGAAGGTCTTCGGCGCAAAGATCGTTGAGCGCCTCGAAGATGGGGGGAGGTGTCATCACGAGGCCGGCGCCGCCTCCGTAGGGGGTGTCGTCGGTGGTGCGATGACGGTCGTGGGTCCAGTCGCGAAGATCGTGCGCATGGAAATCCAGCACACCCTTCTCCTGGGCGATGCCCATCATCGAGGTCGACATGGGGACGTGGAACATCTCGGGGAAGATGGTCAAAACGTCGACTCTCATACTTCCTCGCTCTCGTCGGGCAGAAGACCTTCAAGCAGCCGAACCGCGATCACCGTGCGGGACTCGTCTTCCCAGCCCAACACGACCTGGTCGATCACGGGGATGAGGACCTCGCCGAACGGACCGCCGGAGAGGACCCAGACATCGTTGGCGCCGGTGAGGATGATCTCGGATATCGTGCCGAGGTCGCCATGCACCTCGTCGACGACGCGCGAGCCGATAAACTCCTCGAGCTCATCGTCCTCGTCGGCAGGAATCTCGGGGACGTCCTCAGTGCGCAGGAGCAACGTGGTTCCCACGAGAGACTGAGAGAGCCCGATCGTGTCGATCTCGGCGAGTTTGAGGATGCTTCCCTTGGGAGTCGGTCTGACCTCGACCACCGTGCACTCGCCGATTCCGGCACGAGGCGGTACGAAGCGGACCTTTTGGGAGACGGAGACAAGAAAAGGGAGGCCGTCGGCGGGAACCGCCACGACCTCCCCTTTGAGTCCATGCGTCTTTACGATCCGGGCGACCGGTGTGTAGGGCGCGGGAGCCGTCACGGCTACCCGAGCACCTCGACCTCGACCTGCAGGTCCGACTGGGATCCTGCTGCGCGAGCGATGGTGCGGATCGCCTTGATGACCCTGCCCTGACGGCCGATGACCTTGCCGATATCCTCGGTCTCGAGCTTGAGCTCGATAGTGACGATACCGTCTGCCTGTGCGGAGACGATCTCGACGGCGTCGGGATTATCCACAAGCGAGGTGACGAGGAACCGTACGAGGTTCTCGATTTCGACCGCGGAGTCGGCCATGGTTACTCGGCGTCCTCTACGGGCGCCTCGTCGGCGGCCTCCTCAGCGGGGGCCTCCTCGGCAGCAGCCTCTGCAGCAGCGGCAGCCTCTGCGGCCTCGGCGGCAGCAGCGGCGGCGGCCTCAGCGGC
>CAZMJV010000007.1:3260-39449 GCA_964566905.1 uncultured Coriobacteriia bacterium
GCAGCCTTCTTGGAAAGCTTGGCCTCGGAGACGGGGACGGTCGTCTCGCCACGGGTTGCGGCGATCAGCTTGGCGACGCGCTCGGTGGGCTGGGCGCCCTTAGCGATCCACGCGTCGATCTTCTCGATGTCGAGCTCGATCGTCGAGGGCTCGGTGCGGGGATTGTAGCGACCCACAATCTCAATGAAGCGACCGTCGCGACGAGCGCGACCATCGGCGATGACGACACGGTAAAACGGCGCCTTCTTGGCACCGTGACGCGCCAAACGAATCTTGACTGCCAACAGTTCTCCTCTGGTCAAGCAGCCGCGTATCGGCTGCACGTACAGGTATAGCAAAGCGTAATGATACGACAGGCAGAGCTGTCGGGTCAAAATAAATTATCCGAGGCCGGGAAATCCTCCCTTGAATCCCCCGCGCCTGCGCTTGCCTTTCTTGCCGGTCATCTCGGGCTGCATGCGCTTCATCATCTTGCGCGCGTCCGTGAACTGCTTGATGAGCCGATTCACGTCCGAGACCTCGACTCCCGAGCCCTTCGCGATGCGTTCGCGTCGCGATCCGTTGAGGATCGAGGGCTTGCGGCGTTCCTGGACGGTCATGGAGCGGATGATCGCCTCGACCGAGTCGAGCTGCTTCTCGTCGACCTCCCCCTCCGCGAGCGCCTTGCCGGCGCCGGGAAGAGATTTGAGTATACCGCCGAGCCCGCCCATCTTGCGGACCTGCTGGATCTGCTTGAGGAAGTCCTCGAGGTCGAACTCCGCCTTCGCGAGGCGCTCGGCCTCCTGCTCGGTGAGCTGCTGCTCCCCTGCCTCGGCGGCACGCTCGATGAGCGTGAGCACGTCTCCCATCCCGAGGATTCGCTTCGCCATGCGGTCGGGGTGGAACGTCTCGAGCGAATCGGGCTTCTCACCCGCGGAGATGAACTTGATCGGCTTGCCGGTGACCTCGCGGATCGAGAGCGCCGCACCGCCGCGCGCGTCACCGTCCATCTTGGACATGATCACGCCGTCGAAGTCGACCTTCTCGGCGAAAGCGGCGGCCGTGGTGACCGCGTCCTGGCCGGTCATCGCGTCGACCACCATGAGGATCTGGTCGGGGCGCACCGCGTCGCGGATGGCGACCGCCTCGTCCATCATCGCCTCGTCGACGTGAAGTCGTCCAGCGGTGTCGACGATGACCACGTCGCGCAGGTTGTCGATGGCGTATCGGACGCCCTCCTTGGCGATGGCGACCGGATCGACGCCCTCGCCGCGGTAGACGGGAATCCCGAGCTCCTTGCCGAGCGCCTCGAGCTGATCGGCGGCCGCGGGGCGATAGACGTCGGCGGCGACCAAGAGCGGGCTTCGATTCTGCTTGCGCAGCAGGTGCGCGAGTTTCGCCGACGCGGTCGTCTTACCGCTTCCTTGGAGGCCGACCATCATCACGACGTTGGGCATGCGGCCGGAGAAGACGAGTTTGGACTCGGTCGACCCCAGCAGGGCGGTGAGCTCGTCGAGGACGAGTTTGATGACCGTCTGACCCGGGGTGAGCGACGTGTAGACGTCCGAGCCGATCGCCCGCTCCTTCACACGCGCGACGAACTGCTTCACGACGCGGAAGTTGACGTCCGCCTCGAGCAGGGCCATGCGTATCTCGCGCAGGGCGAGATCGACGTCCTCCTCGGTGAGACGGCCCTTGGAGGTAAGTCCGGAGAAGATCGACTGGAGTCTCTCGCTGAGGCTCTCGAACATTGACATGCGTGACTCCTATCCGCCGATGAGCGCCGTGGCGAACTCGGTAGGATCGAATGGTCTGAGGTCGTCGATCGTCTCGCCGAAGCCGATTCGCACGATGGGCAGCGAGAGGTCGCGAGCGATCGCGACGGCGATCCCGCCTTTGGCGGTGCCGTCGAGTTTGGTGAGGATGAGGCCGTCGAGCGGCAGCGACTGGGCGAATCTGCGCGCCTGGGCGAGGCCGTTCTGACCCGTCGTCGCGTCCATGACGAGCACGGTCTTGACCGGCATCTTGGAGCGGTCCGCGGTGACCCGGTGAACCTTCTCAAGCTCGCGCATGAGGTCGTCCGAGGTGTGGAGACGACCGGCGGTGTCGATGAGAACGAGGTCTGCCCCGACCTCCTCGGCGCGGACGATCGTCTCGAAGCACACGCTCGCGGGATCGGCTCCGCGCTCGCGCTTGACGACCTCGACGCCTGCGCGCTGGGCCCAGATGTCGAGCTGCTCGGCGGCAGCTGCGCGAAACGTGTCTGCGCTTCCGAGAAGGACGTGCCTTCCGGAGTCGACCGCCATCTTCGCGAGCTTGCCGGTTGTCGTGGTCTTGCCGGTGCCGTTGATGCCGACCATCAGGACGCAGACCGGGGAGGTCTCGAAGAGGTCTTCATCAGGAACGACGAACATCTCCGCGATGCGCTCGATGAGAAGGTCGCGGACCGCGGATGCGTCGGGCAGCGCCTTGCGCTTGGACTCGTCTTTGAGCGCCTCGACTATCTCGGCCGAAGCCGGTCCGCCCATATCCGACGCGAGCAGGGTCTCCTCGAGGTCGTCCCAGAAGTCGTCGTCGACCTCGGGGCCGCGGTTGAACAGCACGTTGAGCTGCTCGCCGAGGCGGTCCCGGCTCTTGCTCAGGCCCTCTGAGAGGCGCTTATACCACGGCGAACTCATCGGTTTCCTCCGTATCGAGCAGCGCCCGGTCGAGCTTCTGGCTGACGACCTTCGAGACTCCGTCGGCCTGCATGGAGACGCCGTAGAGCACGTCGGCCATCTCCATCGTCCGGCGCTGGTGGGTGACGACGATGAACTGGGTCTGCGTGCGCATCGAGTCGACGAACGAGACGAGGCGTCGCAGGTTGGTGTCGTCGAGCGCGGCTTCGACCTCGTCGAGGATGTAGAACGGCACAGGGTGGGTCTTGTAGACGGCGAAGAGGAGCGCGAGCGCGGTGAGCGACTTCTCCCCTCCCGACATGAGCATCATCTTGGTGAGCTTCTTGCCGCGCGGCTGTGCGATGACCTCGACGCCGGTCTCCTCAGGATTGTCGGGGTCGGTGAGTTGCAGCTGCGACGAGCCGCCGGGGAACAGGACCGCGAAGATCTCCTGGAAGCTGCGGTCGACCTCCTCGAACGTCTCGAGGAACTTGTCGCGCATCTTGCGGTCGATGGCCGAGACGATCTTCGAGAGCGCCTTGCGGGAGCCCTCGAGGTCCTCGATCTGTGTGAGCATGAAGTCGCGACGCGACTTGAGCGCCTCGAACTCCTGCATGGCGATGGGATTGACCGGGCCGATCTGCGAGATCTGGCGACGCAGCTTGTGCATGCGGTCCTCGGCCACGCGGCGATCTTCCAGCGGAGGGGTCTCGAGCGCCGTCTCGAGCGAGACGCCGTTGTCCTCGATGATCCGCTTGACCGCGATCTCGACCTGAAGCTCGAGTTGAGCCTTGGTCACCTTGACCGCGCCGATCGCCTCCATCTTGGAGTCGACCTCGGCCTGTGCGGTGCGGACCGCCTCCTGGGCGGCGCCGATCGCGTTTCTGAGAGACTCGGAGTCGGCCTGCTCGAGGCTGGCCCGGTCGTGCAGCTTCGATGCCCAGTGCTCGGCGCGCGCCTGCATCGTGGCGTAGAGGTCGTGAAGCGGCTGGATGCGCGAACGAAGGACCTCCAGGGAGACCTCGGTCTCGCGCGTCAGGCGAACGGTCTCCTCAAGGTCGGCGAGTTCGCGGACGATCGAGTTGACCTGGCTCTTGTAGTGGACCTCGCGCTCGGAGACGGTCGCGATCTCGACCTGGCAGGCGGAGAGCTTCGTGGAGACCTCGCTCTCCTCACGGAAGCGAAGGTCGCGCTCCTCGGCAGCGACGATCGCCCGCTCCTCGAGCTGGGCGACCAGTTCGACGGAGGATTCGATGCGCGCGGCGATCTCGTCGACGACCGGACGGTCGTTCTCCGTGCGTGCGAGCAGTTCGTTGCGCCTCGTCTGGACCGCTTCGCCGTCTCGGGTGAGCGACGTGAGCGCCTGCTCGAGACGACCGACCTCCTCGAGCAACGAGTCGTGCTCTCCGCGCAACCCCGCCATGCGCTGCGAGATCTCGAGCGCGTCCTGCTGTGCGGCGGTGAGCGCCTCTTCGGCCTGGGAAACGGCCATCTCGGCCTCGGCCACCGTATTGGAGTACGAGAAAATCTCGTCGGTCAGCTGGTTGATCCGGCGCTTGCGCATGAGGACGCCGTCGATGTCTGTGACGCGGGTACCGAGCGTGACCTTGCCGTTGGGCCAGATCACCGCGCCGTCGCGCGTCGCGAACCGAGCGCCGGTGCCGTCGCCGGTCACCGCGGCGAGTCCCTCGTCGACCGTGTCGACCAGATAGACGTCGCCGAGAAGCGCCTCGGCGGCTGCCTTGTCGCGCGTCGAGAAGGTGAGTTCGTCGAGCAGGCGGGTGCCTGCATGAGGCACTCCGGTGATGGTGGTCCGTGCGGAGAGGAGCGGGAGGATGGCCAGCTCGCCCTCGGACTCGACGAGCAGGCGCCCGGCGATGGCGGATGCCGAGGCAGCGTCGTCGACGAGAAGACCGAAGAGGTCTCCGCCCAAGAGCTTCTCGACGAGCTGCTCGAGGTCCTCGGGAGCCGAGAACATCTCGGCGATGGGGCCGACGAGTCCGCCGAACTCGTCTTCGCGGGAGAGGACCCAGGAGAGCGCCGGCGAGGCGGACTCGAACGCGCGGTCGACTTCGGCGAGTCCGCGCGACTCGGCACGCGCCCCTGAGAGCAGCTCGCGCTGCGCCTCGAGGTGGCGCTTGCGGTCGTCGAGGACGCGCACGCGCTTGTCGACGTCGGACTCGGCGAGCGAGGCCTCCCTCGACGTGTGTGCGATCTGCTCCTCGAGCTGCGTGAGACGGGTGCGGCGCCCCGAGAGCGTCGCCTGCGAGGACGTGCGTTGCTCCTCGATCTGCGCCGCGCGGTTCTCGAGCAGATTGTTCTCGAGATCGAACGCGGAGAGTGATTTCTCGGCCTTGGCGAGCAACATGCGGTCGTCGTCGAGCATCTTCTTGCGACGACGGGCCTCGGCGCTCACGGAAGAGAGCGCCTCGTCGGCCGCCATGCGGCTCTTACGTGCAGCCTCGGCGTCGCGACGGACCTCGTTGAGCTGCGTGTAGAGCGCCTGGAGACGAGCGCCCGTGTCCTGACGGTCCAGGGTGAGCTTCTCGAGTTCGGCGCTTCGCTGGGAGGCACGGCTCTGCGACTGATAGAGCTTGGAGCGAAGCTCGCTGAGCTTCTCGACCATGTTCTTGCCCTTTTCCTCAAGCAAGAGCATGCCGGTGTCGATGCGCTCCATGATCGACTGCATGCGGCGGCGCTGCTCGGAGAGGTCGCCGACGAACAGGCCCTTCTCCTCGAGGAGCTGCTGGAACTTCGCGAGCTCGCGGTCCTTCTCGGCCAGACGATACCGCGAGAGCTCGGTGTCGGCGTCGGCCTCCTTCTCCTGGCGCAGCACGCCGTTCCACTGCTCGCGCAGTGTGCGGAGTTCGTCGACGGCGAGCGCGAGTTCGATGCCGCGCAGCTCGGTCGAGAGTCCCGCGTGTTCCTGAGCGCGGTTCGCCTGGCGCTGGAGCGGCCTGACCTGGCGCTCGATCTCGACGGCGACGTCCTTCGCGCGGCTGAGGTGCGCGTCCATCGCGGCGAGCTTGCGCAGAGAGCGCTCCTTGCGCTTCTTGTGCTTGAGAACGCCCGCAGCCTCCTCGATCAGTGCTCGGCGGTCTTCGGGCCGCGACTGGAGGATCGACTCGAGCCGACCCTGCGAGATGATCGACTGGGTGTCGCGCCCAAGGCCTGAGTCGTGGAGAAGGTCGAGGATGTCCATGAGTCGCGCGGGCGAGTTGTTGATGAGGTACTCGCTCTCCCCGCTGCGGTACATGCGGCGAGTGATGACGACCTCTCGAAACTCGATGGGAAGCGTGCCGTCGGAGTTGTCGAGCACGAGATCGACCTCAGCGACGCCCACCGCGCTTCGTGCAGACGAGCCCGCGAAGATGACGTCCTCCATGGCGGAGCCGCGGAGCTGCTTGGCCGACTGCTCGCCAAGGACCCAGAGCACGGCGTCTGAGATGTTCGACTTGCCAGACCCGTTAGGCCCGACCACGCAGGTCACGCCCGGCTCGAGTGAGAGAACCGAACGGTCCGCGAACGATTTGAATCCCTTGAGCACGAGTGATTTGAGGTACACGGCAATCCTTGAAACGTATGCGGATAAGACCGTCGCGAGGCGGCGGCACGTGGGCTAGTTTAGCACAGGGGTGGGTGCTCGAAACGCACCCTAGAGAAGCGACTCGAGAGCGCTGGCGGCGGCCCGCGCCTCGGCTTCCTTCTTGCTCGATCCGCGGCCTGTCCCGATGACGTCCTCGCCCGCAAGCACCTCCGCGGTGAAGGTCCGGTCGTGCGGGGGGCCGTCCTGGCCTGCAAGGCGATAGGTCGGTAGGACCCCGCGAGCCTGCAGCGCTTCTTGGAGAAGGGATTTAGGGTTCTCAGGACTGTTCGCGACGTCTTCGGAGATACGCGGTCCGAGCGTGGCGAGAACCCATTCGCGGGCCGCGTCCATTCCCGCGTCGAGATAGAGCGCGGCAACGACGGCCTCGTACACGTTCTCGAGGGCTGAGGTGATTCCGCGACCTCCCGTGCCCTGGTAGCTGTTGCCGAAAAGGATCGTCTCCCCGAGACCGAGCTCGGAAGCGACCACGGAGAGCGTGCTGCCCGCGACCAACGAGATCTTGATGCGGGTCATGCCACCCTCGGACATCTCGGGGAATCGGGCGAAGATCTCCTCGGCGACCACGAGTCCGACGACGGAGTCACCGAGGAACTCGAGCCGCTCGTACGAGCGCTCGGAGGTGGTCTCCTCGAGTGCCGAGGGATGGGTCAGGGCACCACGCAGGAGCGACGGGTCGGCGAAGTGATGGCCGAGGATGTGTTCGGCGCGCGCGATACGCTCGCGGGATTCGCGGAGCTGTATGTCTTTGGAGATGCGGGCCATCTGAACCTTCCCCGACCGTCACGACGGCGCCGATCTCTCGATCGACACCGTCGACGGGTCGCAGTGCGTTTAGCGAGTGATGATGTCGATCACGTCGGAGACGGTCGAGATGTTCTCGAACTCCTCGTCGGGAATCGTGATCGAGAACTCATCCTCGAGCGCGGTCATGAGCTGCAGCAGGTCGAGCGAGTCGGCACCGAGGTCGTCGACGAACGACGCGTCCTCGTTGACCGCCTCGGCTTCGACGCCGAGCTGGTCGACAACCACTTCGACCATCTTTTCCAGAATCTCGTTACGCTCCACGAAAGATACCTCCTCTTGTACGGACGTGGGTATGGTACCGCATGCGTGCGACCTCTATGTCGGACGCAGGGAATTCGTCCTCAGGCGCGCTCGGTGTCTGCCGCGATCGAGGCGGCGATGGACTCGGTGAGTCCCCCGCGAACGGCGCGGGCCGCAACGAGGACGCCGTTCTTGATCGCGGTCGCTCCGGCTGAGCCGTGGCCGATGACGCAGACTCCGTCGACGCCGAGGAGCGGTGCCCCGCCGAATGCGTCGGGGTCGAGCTTGTCGCGCAGCGAGACGAGGGCGGGCTTGATGAAGAGCGCCCCGATCTTGGTGCGCGTGGTGGCGAACAGCTCGCGCTTGAGCTGGGAGAAGATCGAGTTCGCGGTTCCTTCGAGCACCTTGAGCGCGACGTTGCCGGTGAAGCCGTCGGTCACCACCACGTCGAAGCTGCCCTTGGCCAGGTCGCGGCCTTCGGCGTTACCCGCGAAACCTTCGACCCGCTCCTTCATCAGCGCGTGGGTCTCGAGTGCGAACTGCGAACCCTTGGTCTCCTCGGAACCGATGTTGAGGAGCGCGACGCGGGGATTCTCCGTACCGATGACGATGCGCGCGTAGACGGACGCCATCTGTGCGAACTGCACGAGGTATTCGGGCTTGCAATCGGCGTTAGCTCCGACGTCGGTGAGGATGAGCGGAGGACCTGCTGTGGGTATAACCGTCGCCAGCGCCGGGCGGCTGACGCCCTTGATTCTCCCCATGAAGAGCGTGGCCGCCGCCAGGACCGCGCCGGTCGAGCCCGGAGAGAAAAAGCCCTGAGCCCTCCCCTCCTTGACCAACTTGCAGCCGACGACGATCGACGAGTCCTTCTTGGCGCGTACCGCCGCCGCAGGATGCTCCTCCATGCCGATGTGCTGGGTGGTGGGAACCGCCTCGACGCGAGCGGCGTGCTGTGCGGCGAACGGCGCGATCACATCCTCCGGACCGGTCAGGACCAGGTGGATTGCGGAGTCAGCCGCAAGTACCTGGCGAAGCCCGTCGAAGACGACCTCGGGGCCCGCCTCCGCTCCCAGGACATCCACGACGATAGTGACGGTTTCGCTGGTGTTCATCGGTCTCCTCACAGTGCTTGATTTCTTCTCTCCGCGCGTCTCTCCCAGTGTACCCGAGAGTCCGAAACACAAGAGCAAACAGCCGACCCGTAGTCGGATCGGCTGGATGGAGTTCGAACTGGGGTGGGACTACTCGGTCTCGAGGACCTCGCGGTCGCGATAGAATCCGCAGACGCCGCAGACGTGGTGAGGAGCCTTGACCGATCCGCACTGGGGACAGAGCGAGCGGGCGGGCGTGGGGAGGACGCTGTTCGCCGAACGACGGGAGTGAGTCTTCATACGGCCGGTTTTGCGCTTAGGTACTGCCATCTCTCTTACTGTCCTTCCTACGGCGAGCTACTTCTCTGCTCGCTACACAATCGAATTCGGGTGCGCAGCACGCGCACGAGCGGTTATTCTACCATCGTTTTCGTGAGTTGGGTAGTCCTTGGGAGATTCTACTCGTCGTCCTCGAGCTTGAGGTCGGCCAGCGCGGCGAAGGGGCTGAGCGGGTCGATCCCCTTCTTGCAGGTGCATTCCTCCACGTTGAGGTCGGCGCCGCAGCCGGAGCACAGCCCTTTGCACTGTTCGTCGTGAAGGGGCACGAACGGGGTCTCGAAGACGATGGCCGCAAGCAGCGCCGGGGCGATGTCGATGCGCTCCTCGGAGTCGATGAAATCGAACTCCTGCTCGTCGGGTATCCCCTCGGCGTCTCCCTCGTGCACATAGAAGCCCTCGACCTCGCCTTGGATGGCGAGCGGGAATTCATTGGCGCATCGCGAGCACGTGGCGACGGTCTCGGCCTGTATCGCCCCCGAGACGAAGACTCCGGTGCCGGCGTTCCCGACGGTCACCTTGAATCGCGGCGGCTCTTTGAGGACGTAGGTGTCCAGCCCCACCGTGTAGGAGTCGAGGTCGAATTCGCCTGAGATGTCCAAGGTGGCACCCAGATCGTGAAGGATCGGGGCGACTTCCACCAGATAAGGCTTGAGCATCGCTATCTCTGAGCGTTCTTGTTGTTGAGACGGTCGCGGCTGCGCTGGACCGACGTGAGCCACTTGCCCAAGTTGACCTCGAGGTTGGCGAACACCTCGTCGGCGTAGTCCTCGGCCCCGAGTCGCGTCTCGCGCTCGAGCTGACGCGCCTGGTCCATGATCTCGGCGGCGCGGACGTCCGCGAGACGAACGACCTCCTGCTCACCGGCAAGGATGAGCGCCTGACCGCGGGCGTCCTCGAGGATGCGGTTGGCTTCCATCTCGGCAGCCTCGAGCATCTCCTGGCGCTCCTTGACGATCCAGCGGGCCTGCTTGAGGTCCTCAGGGAAGTCGGCGCGAATCTCATCGATAAGCTCGTAGAGCTCATCGGGATCGATCATCTTCTTCTTCGGACTGAGCGGTGCGCTCTTAGCAGAGCTGACCAGCTCTTCCATCCGATCGATCAGGATCATTATGTCCATTCAGTGTCCTCCTTAACGGGCGGAGCCATTCTAGCACTCAATGCATCCGCGACATGAGCGGGCACCAACCCGCGCACCGAACCGCCGTGCGACGCGATCTCCTTGACCGCGGACGAGCTCAGGTACATATGTTCCGGGGTCGACATGATGAACATCGTCTCGACCTCCGGATCGAGTCTCCAGTTGAGCGATGCCATCTGGAACTCGGACTCGAAATCGGTGACCACGCGCAGTCCCTTGACGATGACGTGCGCGTCGACCTCCTTGGCGAACTCTACCAGCAGGGTATCAAAAGGCTGGACCGAAACGTTCGGGAGATCTTTGACAGCCTCTTGCACGAGAGCTACGCGCTCGGCGAGGGAGAACAACGGACCGCCTCCCTTTTGGGCGGAGTCGGCGACGCCCACGACCACATGGTCGAAGATCGTAGAGGCGCGCTCGATCACGTCGAGGTGTCCCGACGTGATGGGATCGAACGTTCCCGGGACAAGGGCTTTCTTCACGAACCGTCCTCCTGACGCAGGTACTGCAGGATCATCGTGCCGGTCTTACCGTAGCGCTTCTTAGAGAGTATAGAGAAACCCACAGGTAGATACGTCGTCTCATCGGGTGCAGATGGTCCCGCGGCGAACTCGTAGGATACTATCGCCCCCGGGGCGACGGCTCCTGCCGCGACGAGGTCTCCCAGAAAACGGTAAACCTCCTCGTAGCCCAGTCTATACGGCGGGTCGAGCAGTATCAACGTGAATGGACCACCCGTCACCGCTCCACGCGATGCGGACTTCGAAACGTCACCGCGCACGAGGCGTGCGCGACTACTCTCGCCAAGCGTGGTGATGTTGCGCGAGAGTGCCTCCTGGGCACGCCGGTCCGTCTCGAAGAACACTGCACTTTCAGCTCCGCGCGAGAGCGCCTCGAGGCCCAGCGCCCCGCTGCCGGCGAAGGCATCGAGCACGACCTCCCCGGCGAATCCTCCGAGCGCGGAGTTGAGCGAACTCATGAGAGCCTCGCGTACGCGGTCGGTCGTCGGTCGTGTGTCCAACGTCGGAGCCGTCTCGATGCGTCTGCCCCGATGTTCGCCTGCGATGATCCTCATCCTGCGCTCACCCACTCCCATGCCTGTGCGTAGGCGCGTCGCAATTCGCGCGCCAAGGGTCCATTCTCGGGCTTCTCCAGCTGCGGGTCCACGGCGAGAAGACCTCGCGCGTCGGACCGAGCCAGCTCGATGAGGGCGGTGTCGGTGAGAACACCGGTGAGTTTGAGCGTCGGGAGGCCGTGTTGACGGTCCCCGAGCACGTCTCCCTCGCGCCTCAACCGGAGGTCGTACTCCGCGAGCTCGAAGCCGTCGGATGTCTCCACCAGCGCTTTCATCCTCGCTCGCGATTCGTCGCTGCGCGCATCGGCGAAGAGGATGACCTCGCCGGGGTGTTCTCCGCGCCCGACGCGCCCTCGGAGCTGATGGAGCTGTGAGAGTCCGAAGCGCTCGGCGTCCTCGACCAGCATGATCGTCGCGTTCGGGACGTCGACACCGACCTCGACGACGGTCGTCGAGACGAGAATGTCGATCTCCCGGTTGCGGAAACGGCGCATGACCTCTGTCTTCTCCGCCGGGCGCATGCGTCCGGTGAGGAGACCGACCCGCATGTCGGTGAAGACCTTGTTCTGAAGGAACTCGGAGTGGTCGACCGCGGCCTTGAGATCGGAGAGGTCGTGCCCCTCGGCGAGCTCCTCGGTCACCGCGGCACGTTCGTCTTCGTCCGCGGGACGCTTCACACCCACGAGCGGGCAGATGATGTAGGCCTGCCGACCCTGCTTCACTGCGGCGCGGATACGGTCGTACGCCTCCCCGGTGCGGTTCTTCGTCTCGAGCGTGGTCTCGACCGGCGCGCGGCCAGACGGCCTCTCGCGCAGGTAAGAACAGTCGAGATCGCCGTAGAGTGTGAGCGCCAGGGTGCGCGGGATCGGGGTCGCGGTCATGACGAGCATGTCGGCGCCGACGCCTTTCGCACGCAGCGCGAGGCGCTGGTTGACTCCGAATCGGTGCTGCTCGTCGACGATCGCGAGGGTGAGACGTGCGAACTCGACGTCTCCCTCGATCAATGCGTGCGTTCCGAAGAGGACGGTCGTCTCCCCCGCCGCCACCGAGGCGAGGATGTCGCGACGCGCGGCCGCCGTCGTCGAGCCCGTGAGCAGCGCCCAGGTGATGCCCGCCTCATCGAGGAGCGGACCGACCTTCTCGCCGTACTGCTGCGCGAGCACCTCGGTCGGCGCCATCATGGCGACCTGGCCGCCGGTGTCGGCGACGGCCGCGAGCGCATGGGCTGCGACGAGCGTCTTTCCGGTGCCCACGTCGCCGAGCAGCATCCGGTTCATCGACGCCGAGGCGGACATGTCGGAGAGTATCTCCTCAGCCGCCCCCATCTGATCATCCGTGAGTTTGAAGGGTATGGCTTTCTTGAGCGCCGCAAGGTGCGGACCGTCGACGACGTGTTCGCAGGCGGACGCGCCCCGCGCGTATGAGTCGCGACGCATCGTGAGGTAGAGCTGCAGCAGGAAGAGCTCGTCATATGCGAGGCGGTGGCGTGCCTGCTCGCACTCGACCATCGTCTTGGGAAAGTGGACCGAGCGGAGGGCCGAGTCGAGCCGCATCAGATTGCGCGCGGCGCGCACCGTGGGGGGAAGATGGTCGAGAACGCCGCGGGCGTCGTCGAGCGCGGCCGCGATGAGGCGGCGCATCCAGTTGGTGGAGAGCCCCTCGGTCGTGCGGTGGATCGGGAGAATGCGACCAGCGCCCTCGTCTCCGTCGGAGGCGAGCACCTCGACGAAAGGCGCGTTCATCTTCTTGAACCCGTACTCGAAGACGACCTTTCCGGAGAACGCGACCTTGTCCCCCACCGCGTACTTGAGTGCGATCCACGGCTGACGGAACCACACCCCGACGAGCACTCCCGTTCCATCGAACAGTGAGATCTCCGTGATGGTGAGCCGCGGCTTTGGTCGCTTCTCGCGAATCTCATGGATGCGGCCGACCACTGTACATTCCACGCCGATGCGCGCGTCGCGCAGAGACGCGATCTCGGTCATGTCGAGATATCGGCTGGGATAATTGGTGACGAGATCGCGGACCGAGCCGATGTCGAGCTTCGCCAGCGCACGTGTCCGCGAAGCGTCCACGAAACGTGACTCCGCCACCGGAGCGTCGAGCAGCTCGGTGGCGGCGAATCGGTCCCTCTGGGTCTGGCTCGAAGTCATCGTGGTGGGTGCCTACCGACGCGGGACGGTGGCGACACCGACGCAGCCGAGGGCGACGTGGGTCGCGATGACCGCGCCGATGAACGCGGCGGGTCGGAACTCGACGTCTGCGCCGGTCGCGGCGATGGCGTCTTGGAGCTCGGCGGCGCCCTGAGGCTCACGCGAGTGGAGCATGGCGACAGTGAGCGGCCCCTTCTCGGCGGCCGAGGCCTCGATGGACAAGGCGATCATCTCGAAGGCGCGCTTGCGCCCCTTGGCCTTGTTCCACGGTACTACGAGGCCATCTTTGAGGGTGAGAATGGGCTTGATGTTGAGCAGGCTCGCCGCGAATCCCTGCGCCTTTCCGGCACGCCCGCCGCGCACGAGGTTCTCCATGGTCTCGACCACGAAGAATATCTCGGACTGCCTCGAGACCTCGAGGGCGACGTGCGCGATCTGGGCAGCCGAACCGCCGGCATCACGCTCGTCGGCGGCAGCGGTCACCGCGAGGCCGAGCGCCTGGGACGTGGTCTCGCTGTCGACGACCGTCACGGGGATCGAGCAGGTCTGCGAGGCGATGTACGCGGAGTTGTAGGTTCCGGAAAGCGTCGCCGCGATGTGGATCGAGACGATGTGCTCGTATCCTTCGGAGGCGAGCTGCTCGTACATCGCGGAGAACTCGGCCGGCGAGGGCTGGGAGGTGCTGGGCAGGTCCTTCGCAGCGGAGAGCATGTCATAGAACTCGTCGGGAGCGAGCTCCGTGCGGTCTTTGAAAACCTTGTCGCCGAAGATCACGTTGAGCGGCACCATTCGGATATCGCGCGATGCGAGGAAATCGAGGTCGAAATCGCAGGTGCTGTCGGTGACGATGGCGGTTTTCACGGACGTCCTCTCTTCGTGCAATCTGTTGGATTAAGCGTCGAGGCTACTCGACGGACATGACGACAGGGTAGAGCGGCTGATCTCCGCGGTGGGTGTCGATCTCGAGGTCGGGGTAGCGCTCCGCGACCTTCTCGGCCAGAACCGAGAGATCCTCGTCGGAGAAGTCCTCCCCTGCGAGCAGCGTGAGCGTCTCGCCGTCGTCTGCCGCAAGCACCCCTACGAGGTCGAGTGCGACGCCGACGACATCCGAACCGACGACCTCGATCTCGTGGTCGGCGATGCCGATGACGTCCCCGTCGGTGATGTCTCCTGCCTTGCTCTTCGCGTCCTTGACGGCATGCGTGACCTCGCCCGTATGGACGTAGGAGGCCGCTTCCGTCATCTCCGCGACCAGCGATTCGACCTCGGCGTTGGGGTTGACCACGAACATGGCGGCGAACGCCTCGGGAACGCTAGTGGTAGGCACGACGAACACGGGCGTCTCGGAAGCCTCGGCGGCGGCGTTGGCTGCGAGGATGATGTTCTTGTTGTCGGGAAGGATGATCACCTTGTCGGCGTTGACCTGTGCGACCGCATCGAGCAGGTCCTTGGTCGAGGGGTTCATGGTCTGCCCGCCGGAGACGACATGGTCGACACCGAGGGACTCGAGGATCTTCTGCATGCCCTCGCCCGCCGCCACCGCGACGAATCCGATCGGCTTGCGCGGCTTCTGCGACGCGCTCGCAGCCTTGTCTGCTGCGAGAACGGCATCTCGTTCGCCGGCCTGGAGCTTCATGTTGTGGATGTGGACGTCCGCGACCTGCCCGAGCGCCGTCATGTACGAGAGCACCGCGCCGGGATCGTCGGTGTGCACATGAACCTTGTACTGCCCGCCGTCGCCGACGATGAGTTCGGAGTCGCCGATCTCGGCAAGGAAGTCGTGGACCTCCTCCTGATCGATGCCGGGAGTATTGAACAGGAACTCGGTGCAGTAGAGGTACTCGCTCCCCTCCCAGTCGTTCTCGAGGTCGATGGTGAGCGCGGGTGCCTCAGCGGAGAACGTGGAGAGGTCCGGAACCGAGATGTCGACGCCGGTCGCTGCAGCCACGAAGGCCTCCATGAGGATCGAGAGACCGAAACCGCCTGCATCGACGACCCCGTTCTCCTTGAGGACCGGGAGCAGGTTGGGAGTGTTCTTGACCGATTCGAACGCCGCAGCCGAGATTGCGCGCAGCGCGTCCTCGAGCGTGTCGCCGGCATCTGCCGCCGCCCGGGCGGCGGTCGCGCTGTCGCGCAGGACGGTGAGCATCGTGCCCTCGACGGGCTTTCGGACCGCCTGGAACGCGACTTCCACGCTTCGGGCGAACGCGACTGCGATCGTCTCGGACGTGAACTCCTCGACTCCGGCGAGACCCTCGCAGAGTCCGCGGAGGATCTGACTGGTGATGACGCCCGAGTTTCCGCGCGCTCCCATGAGCGAACCATGGGTGATCGCCTTGCGCACGGCGTCGAGGTCGGCGTTCGCGGGCAGAGCGGCGAGCTCGTTTACGACAGTGTCCATGGTGAGGGACATGTTGGTGCCGGTGTCGCCGTCGGGCACGGGGAAGACGTTGAGCTTGTTAACCTCGTCCTTGCGTTCGCGCAGCGCAGCGGCCGAGGCGGAGACAAGGAACAGGAAGAGGGGTGTAGTCATCAGATAGGCTCCGTATCGGTTCTTTAATTATCGCGGACTTTGACGCCCTGCACGTGGACTTCCACGACGTCGATGGGCACCTCGGTCAGGTCGGTGAGCACGAACTTGAGATGATCCTCGAGGTTGCGGGAGACCTGCGAGATGTTGGTCCCGTGCTCGACGATGATGTAGAGATCGACGCGGACGCCACCTTCTCCGATGGTCACCTCGACGCCCTTGCGGAGCTTGTGGGTGGGGAGCAGGGTCGCGATGCCGTCGCGCAGCAGCGGGCCCGCCATGCCGACGACGCCATAGCTCTCGAGCGCGGTGTACCCCGCGATGTCGGCGATCACGTCGTTGGCGATATGAAGGGAACCAGGAACCGGGTTACTCATGGATATGGCCTCCTCGGAGGTGGTGTTGCCTCGTGTCCGATACGTGCTGTCGATCCTCGACCGCGCACGGTGTCCGTCGATTATATCCGATGGTCTCACGCAATCACTTAGGGCGTCTCGCTTTGCCCAAAGCGGCCGACCGCTCGAAGAACGATTTGATCTTCCCGAGCGAGCGTGCCAGGACCTCGTTCTCGTTCTCATCGAGACCACGCGTGGCGAAACGCACCATGTCATGGTGAAACTTCCGGTGCAGGTTGAATATCTCCTTGCCGGCGTCGGTGAGCGAGGCGACGACGACCCTGCGGTCCTCGCGGCTGCTCCCACGCTGCACGTACCCCTTGGCGACCAAGCGGTTAACCGAAACGGTGACGGTCGCCACGGTGACTCCGAGACGGGCGGCGATCTCGCTCATCGACCGGCCCTCCTCATCACCGATGGCATCCATCGTATGCACTTCGGACACGGAGATATCATCCACCTTGTAGATGTGAAGGGCTTCTTGCTCGACTTTGAGTATGATGTTGAAGGTCTCGACCAGCAGGTCGTTTATTACCTGCTCTTGCGCCCGTGTGTCCATGCATTCCCTCTGTCGGACTTTGTTTGACAATCAAAGTATATGCAATTCGGCCACTCCCCGCAAGGTAAGCGCGGCCGCAGGTAAGTCCTGAGAAATCGGTAGTTGAACCCCCTGCGCCGCTGTGATACCATTCTCAGGCTTTCTGTAAACAATAACGGCCGACCGAACGGCCCGTGGAATCCAAGGAGCGTATCGATATGTCCAAGGTATGTACCGTCTGCGGTAAGCACCCCGTCGCGGGTCGCAACGTCAGCCACTCGCACCGCGTGACCAACCGCATGTTCCGCCCGAACATCCAGAAGGTCAGCTGCATCGTCGAGGGAACCTCCAAGAAGATCAACGTCTGCACCAAGTGCCTCAAGGCCGGCAAGGTCACCCGCGGGTAACCTTCCCTTCCGCACAGCGAACACGACGACCGCCCTCGGGCGGTCGTTTTCAATTCCTGTCCGATCAGGGACGGCTCGCTGCCCCCGGCCCCTTACACCGAAAACCCATTGGTGCCTTCTCTGCATTCGTATATACTTTGTCAGTCAAATAGTTTGATTGCCTAATGAATCGGAGAGTTCGAATGAAGCTTCCCGCTCTGACTATCGGAGACATCGTCGCGCGCATCCCGATCATCCAGGGAGGCATGGGCGTCGGCGTCTCGAGATCAGGCCTCGCGGCCGCGGTTGCGAACGCCGGCGGCGTCGGAGTCATATCGGGGGTCGGCACCGGTTTTCGCGAGCCCGACTTCAGGACCGACAACCATGCGGCCAATCTCCGCGGCCTCCGCAGCGAGATACGTCGAGCGCGCGAGCTCTCACCGAAGGGGATCCTGGGCGTCAACATCCTCATGGCGATGAACTCCTATAAGGAAATGATGGGGATCTGCGTCGAGGAAGGTGTCGACCTCATCATCTCCGGGGCGGGCGTCCCGATGGACCTCCCCAAGATCACCGCAGGATCCAAGACCAAGAACGTCCCGATCGTCTCGTCGGCAAAGGCAGCCCTGGTCATCTCGAAACTCTGGGACAAGCGCTACGCGACGGTACCCGACGCCATCGTCGTCGAAGGACCTGAGGCCGGCGGACACCTCGGGTTCTCCCTCGAAGAGCTGAACGCGGCCGAGAAGCCCTCTCTCCTCAAAATCGTGCGAGAGGTCATCGAGGCGCTGAAGCCTTTCGAGGAGAAGTACGAACGTCCGATTCCGGTCATCGCCGCCGGAGGCATCTTCACCGGGGCCGACATCGCCGAGCAGCTGGAGAACGGCGCCGCCGGCGTGCAGATGGCGACCCGCTTCGTCGGTACCTACGAATGCGACGCCGACATCGCCTTCAAGCAGGCCTATCTCGATGCGAAGGAAGGCGACGTCACGCTGGTCAAGAGCCCCGTCGGCATGCCCGGTCGTGCGATCCGCAACGCGCTCGTGAGGGATACCGAGAAGGGCAATGTGCCCGTCGAGCGTTGCATCAATTGTCTCAAGCCCTGCGATGCGCGCAACACCCCGTACTGCATATCGGATGCGCTCGTCCGCTCGGTTCAGGGCGAGATCGAGCGCGGCCTCATATTCTGTGGGACGAACGCCCCCCGCGTGAACGAGATCGTCTCGGTGCAGGAACTCATGGACGAGCTCGTATCCGAAGCCGAGGCAGCGCTGAGCTAGGCGCGATCCGCCGACTCCAGCACGACCGCGACGACGCCGTCGTGAACCTCGATCTCGCCGCGCGCGCCTGAGACCTCGTTCGAGAGCCCATGCCCTGAGAGCGCCCCGACCGTCTCGTGGTCGAGGTTCCAGCGCATGCCGAGGGCGCTCACGACCGCGTCCCCGAGTAGCGGGAGAACCGACACAACGCTCCCCTGCCCCTCGACGTACATCCGCGTGCGTCCCGAGGGGCTGAGAACGTGCGCCTCGATCCCGCGACCGACGAGCGTCGGTGCGAGATGGGCGGCGCGGGCGACGTCTCCCCAGACGCAGAGCTCGTGGTCGAGCCTACCGCCCAAGGCCCCGAGAACACGCACCGACCCGGCACCAACCCGACCGGCCGCAAGGAGCGCAAGGGCGAGGTCGGTGACGTCCTTGTCGGACGGGAACCGGTCGATACGGGTTCCCGATTCCCTCAGCGCAGACAGCGCCTCGGGCGTTATCGAGTCGAGATCGCCGACCAGCACGTCGACGCCGACACCCGCCGCCACGCAGGCATCCCCGCCGGAGTCCACGGCGATGACGAGATCTGCCATGGCATCCTCGTCTCGCAGGACCCGAGGTTCGACACCATCGGGCGACCCCGCGACGATGAGGACACGCTTGGCGAGGGCTGTCTGCACGGCGACCACGACCCTACGCCTGCTGCACGGAGACAGGCACCGCTCGGTGCAGCACGGGAAGGAGCACCAGAGCCACCACGATCGACGCCACGAGCGACGGGACGAGGTAGCTGGCGTTGTAGACGATCGAGTAGACCCAGACGTTCTGGCCCGCCGGCGCGTACTCCGCGAAGAAGATCACTCCGCTGAGCAGGTGCGAAACGAAGCGACCGGCGCCTCCGAGCAGCATCCAGAGCCCAGCGACCGCCGACGCGGAGGACCTGCCCTTCTCCAGCAACGTGCGGTACGAGGACGCCCCGAGTCCGGAAAGCCCCACGAGGAGGTACGGCAGCGGGTAGTCGAGCAGGACCTGCGCCCAGTGCACGATGTAGGGGTTGAAGATGAGGTCGAGCGTCCCATAGAGCGCTCCTGCGATCATGCCGGCACCGGCACCGCGACGAAGCGCGACGACGAAGATGGGCAGCATGGTGAGGGTGATGCTTCCGCCTGCGATGTTCCAGGGAAGGCGGATCTGCCAGAGGTTGAGCACCGACGCCAGTGCGACGGCCAGAGCGATCTCTGCAAGGATCCTGATCCGTTCGTTACGCATGATAGTTCCTCTCTCTCGAGAAGAACCGTGCTCCTGAGGGGATCGTCCCCGTAGGGATGACCTATGTGCGAGCCCTGCATTATCAGGGCCGTCCTCTCGGTCGCGACATCTCGTCGCCTCTCAGCCGCTCATCGCAGCTCCCGACACGGTCTTCGTTTCAGTGGGGATATAGTCGCACGCATCGGTCTGGTGGTCAAAGCCTCAGTCCAGTGCGATGTCCCTTTCGGCCGCGAGCGCTACCGAAAGGTACAGCGAACGGGCGACATCGTCGACGAAGCCGGGCTTCGACCAGCGCCTGACGTCCTCGTTGAATCGGAAGTTCCCGATCGTGAGGCGCACCCAGGGGGTTGTGGAACCTGAGAGATAGACATCGGCGTCGCTCGCTTCGGGCTTCGCCTCGATCCCGACACTGCCGAGCTGGGTCGAGCACGCCGCCGCGACCTTCTCGGAAAACGATGGTGTGGCCGAGGCGTCGAGGGACGAGTAATCGAGCAAGAGCCCGCCTTCCGCGTCACCTCGCACATCAAGAAGAACGACGATCGTCGGATTCGCACCCTCGAGTTTGGTTCGGACCACGTCGACGGCGACCTCCTCGGGAGTGGAAAGAGCCGTTCTACCTGAGACGACGGTCGCTCCGGAAACCTCGAGCAGTCCTTGGAGGCGGTTCGCTATCTCGAGCGGGATATCGCGCTGGCTGGATACGATGTCGGTCGGATAGATGGCGACGGTGATGCCCGCCATGTCGAAGGGCAGCAACGAGGAGACCGACACGGAATCCATAGCGACGCGGAGGCGCACGACGCGGTCGAACGCGATCTCCGTGCCAGGCACGGGGTCGCTGGAGATGATCGTCCCGCTCGGCTCGCTGGAGAGGACATGGTCGATCTCGTAGCGGATGCCGTTGCTCTCGAGGCGGCCCAGTGCCAGCGGAAGCCCGACGCCGACGATGTCCGGCACGACGGTCCGACCGTCTCCTGAGGAAACATAGATGTCGACGGTGCTCCCCTCGGCGACCAGCGCGCCTGCGTCCGGGCGCTGCGCCACCACCTCGTTGCGGGGTCGAGTGGAGGGTTGGCGGATCACCTTGCCGGGCACGAAGCCTTGTTGCTTGAGGAACGTCTCTGCCTCTGAGAGCGTCTTGCCCGTGATCGAGGGGAGAACCGTCGGAGGGTTGAGATACGAGTAGAGCGAGTAGACGCCGAACACGAGCAGCGCGACGGCGAGCGTTCCCGCGATCCAGAAGACCGCGCGCGGGACGTAACGGCGCCGCTCAGGGCGCTCGCGCTCGACGTGAATGATTTCGGGGGTGATGCTCTCTTCCATGTGATTAGTGTATCCGAGGTTGTGCCCGAGGCACCATGTGGGTATGGTGCTTCCTACCGTCAATCAGATAAATGAGAGGGGTCGACGTGCCCAAGTATGACTATCGCTGCCCTGCATGCGACGCCGTCTTCGAGATCGAGCGCTCGATGAGCGACACCTCCGAGGTCGTCTGTCCCACCTGCGGTTCCATCGCGAAGAAGGTCTTCTCCCCCGCTGGAATGGTGCTCAAAGGCAGCGGCTTCTACAACACCGACAACCGCCCTCGCAGCACAGAAAAGGAAGCCGCCCCCGCGTGCGACTCCGGCGCGTCGTGCGCCGGGTGCCCCGCGAAAGCGGCCTCCGAGAACTGAGTGCAGTAAACCGGCCGCGTGAAGCGGTCGGACGTTTCTAGAAGCCGATCTTCCCATCGACTCCACGGCGCGTGGTCTTGACGAAACGCACCGTGCCGCTGCCGTTCTCCATGATGATGGACTCGGTGGTCACCGAATCGCCGTTGCGATGCACGCCCGATACCATCTCGCCGTCGGTGACGCCGGTTGCGATGAACGCGGCCTCGTCCGAACGGACGAGCATGTCCATGGTGAGGACGCCGTCGAGATCGACGCCTGCGGTATCCGCGGCGCGCGCACGCTCCTCGTCGGAACGGAATGCGAACCTGCCCATGAAGACTCCGCCGATGCAACGCATAGCGGTGGCCGCGAGCACGCCCTCGGGAGCGCCGCCGGCGCCCATGTAGAGGTCGATGCCCGTGCCGGGAACGGCGGAGGCAACGGCGCCGAACACGTCTCCGTCGGTGATCATGCGGATACGGGCTCCGGCCGCACGGACGGCGGCGATCATGTCGTTGTGACGGTCGCGCTCGAGGATGCAGACGACGACGTCCTCGACCGGCTTGCCCAGCGCCTCGGCGACCGCGGCGATGTTCTCCGCGGGGGTCTTGTCGATGTGCACGACGCCCGCGCACTCGGGGCCGGCAGCGATCTTCCACATGTAGGTGTCGGGTGCGAACAGCAGCGCGCCCTTGGGGGCGACAGCGATGGTCGCGAGCGAGTTGGGCTGGGCATAGGCGCAGAGGTTGGTGCCTTCGAGCGGGTCGACAGCGATGTCGATCTCCTCGCCCCCGAGTCCGAGTTCCTCTCCGATGAAGAGCATCGGCGCCTCGTCGCGCTCGCCCTCGCCGATGACGATGCGGCCCGAGAAGTCGATCTTGTTGAACGCGTCGCGCATAGCCTCGACCGCAGCCTGGTCGGCGGCGTTCTTGTCACCCTTGCCGGTCCACTCGGCTGCGGCGATGGCCGCGAGCTCCGCCACCTCGAGGAATTCCATGATTCGGCTGTTGTGCATCGATCCTCCTTGATTCTTCGGGCGTTAACCCGACCCCCGGGGAGAAGACTCCCCTCTTATGAAACGCGGACGAGCTTCGCCGCGAAGTGACCGTCCGGGCCGCCGATAGCGGGGACCGAACGGAAATATCCGTCGACAATCATACCTGCACCGAACGGCTCGGGCAGCGCGGAATCGAAAGGCTTGAGCACGAAGCGCGAACCCGCCTCGCTTGCAAGGAACTTCTCGACCACGTCCTCGTCCTCCTCACGGGCGACCGTGCAGGTGGAGAACACCACGTATCCGCCGACCTTGATGCGGTGGGCGACCGATGCGAGGATCTCGCCGCTGAGCTGGGCCATCGACGTGAGGTCGGCGGGCTCGAGGCGCCAGCGCTTCTCGGGATGGCGACGCAGGGTGCCCAACCCGCTGCAGGGAGCATCGATGAGTGCGCCGTCGAACTCACCGGGGAGACCCGGGATCGAATCGAGATCGCGCGCGTCGCCGACATGCGCGACGATGCCGGGAACGCCCGACTCCTTCATGCGGCGCTGGAGGATGTCGACCTTGAACTGGTGGCTGTCGAGCGCGTGGACGGCGGCCGTGCCTCCCGAGCGCTCGGCGAAGCCCTGGAGAAGGATCGTCTTGGTACCGCGACCCGAGCCGATCTCGAGGAACGTCGACCCCGCTGCGGGTGCGCTGAGCGATGCAACGAGTTGCGCGGAGGCGTCTGCGACGACCGCGAGTCCGAGGCGCAACGTGCGCCCGCCGACGGCTGCAGGGCCTTCCTCGACCATGATGCAGCCGGCTACCCCCGTCTTGACGGGCTTGGCGCCGTCCACGACGAGAGCGTCGAACACCTGCTGGTCGGACGCGAGGAAGGGATTGGCTGCGACGAAGAGCGGCGCGGGACGGGAGTCGGCCTCCATCATCTTCGCGGCCGCCTCGAACCCGAGGTCGGCGACGAGGCGCTCAGCCATCCAGAGGGGATGTGCGGTCAAGCGCGCGAGTGCCGCGACATCGGTCTGGGGATCGCCCCACGGGAACGTCTCCGTGTCGAGGACGACCTTGCGCAGCACCGCGTTCGCGAGACCGGCAGCGCGGCCTGCGACCGATCGCACGAGCTCGACGCCCTGATGCACGGCTGCATGGCCGGGCTTCCCGAGGAAGACGATCTCGTAGACGGCGAGCTGGAGCGCGTCGCGCACGTCGGGGGTGACGTCGGTTGGCTTGGAGAGGCTGCGGTCCAGGATCTCGTCGAGCGTGCCGCGCGACTGGATGACTCCGTACGCGAGGCGTGTAGCGAACGCGGTGTCCTCGGGGGTCAGTGCTTCTCGGGAGAACACCGAGGTGAGAACCTCGTGTGCGAATGCATCGCGCGAACGAACCGCCGATACGATTTTGAGTGCCGCTCTACGTGCGGGGGTTGCGCTCACAGCGCCGCCTTCCAGGTCAGGGTGTCGGCATGAAGGCCGCGGGCCCAGTCGGCTGCGCTCATCGCGCCCTTGCCGTCCGGTTTGATTCGGGTTACCAGAAATGAATTGTCGGACGCGCCGAGCACCAGTCCTTCGCGCGTGGCGTTCGCGTGGCCGGGGGGAAGCGGAGTCTCCTCAGTCACGAGACGAGCCTCGAGCGCGATGGCGCCCTTGTCGGAGACGAGCAGCCGCGCAGGCGCCTGAGGCGACGACGCGCGGACACGGCGGACGTTCATCTCGGCAGAGAGGTCCGGGGAGAGAACGGTCTCGGACTTGGCGATCTTGGGCGCGAAGGTGACGGCCGCCTCGTCCTGCTTGGTCCACACCGCTGTGCCGGCGGAGATCTCGTCCAGAGCGGCCGCGAGTGCGACGGCGCCTGCCTCGGCGAGTTTCTTCGTCAGGGAAACCGTGTCGTCGTCGCCGACGGGGATTGACACGACCTTGCAGAAGTCCCCTGCATCGAGTTCCTCCTCGACACGCATGATCGAGACCCCCACATACTCGTCGCCGGCAAGGATCGCACGCTGGATGGGAGCCGCCCCGCGCCAGCGCGGGAGGATCGAGGCATGGATGTTGACACACCCCAGCGGAGCGACGTCGAACACCTCGTTGGGGAGGATCATGCCGAACGCCGCGACGACGATGATGTCGGGTGCGAACGACGCCAGCTCGGCGATCGCTTCAGGATCGCGGAGCGTCTTGGGCTGCACAACGGGAATCCCGGCCTTCTCCGCGACGACCTTGACGGGAGTGGGCCGCAAGGCTCCACCTCGTCCGGAAGGCGCATCGGGACGGGAGTAGGCCGCGACCACATCATGGTCTTCGATGAGCCTCTCGAGTGCGGGGACCGCGAACTCCGGGGTCCCCATGAACACGACTCTCAGAACGCGCCTTCCCTGTGCGTGCGGGTCACTCATGCACGCCCCGCTCCGACTCGCCGCGCGCCTGAGCTTCGCGGTAGTCGCGCAGGGCAGCCATGCGGTGTTCGGGCTTGGCACGTTCGATGATGGTCACGCCGTCGAGGTGGTCGATCTCGTGCTGGATGCACCGGGCGAGCAATCCGTCCGCCTGGAAGCGAATCGCCTTGCCCTCGAGCGAGAGCGCCTCGACCACGATGGCCGCGGGGCGCTCGATGGGCACGTCGATGCCGGGGACCGAGAGGCATCCCTCTTCGGAGACGACCAGCTCTTCGCTGTGCTCGACGACCGTCGGGTTGCACAGTGCGATGGGTCGGACGACTTCCTCGTCGACGTCGACGACGATGATGCGCTTGAGGATGCCGATCTGAGGGGCTGCGAGACCGATGCCGTGCGATCCGTACATCGCCTCGGCCATGTCGCGCGCCAGAACCTTCAAGGTGGCGTCGTCGGTCGGGTCGACCAGCTCGCACACCTGCTTGAGGGCGGGATTGGGGTGAACCAAGATTTCCATTGTGCTTCGTATCCTCACTTGTCGCTCAGTATCCTTGTGGAAAGCGTGTTTATTCTACCAGCACGCTCGGCTCACGCTCCCTGCGAGCACGTCGTGCGGTAAACTCCCCATCGAGAATACACAGCCGAAGTCGCACCGTCCGAGTGAATCGAGACGGGTCGATTGCCTTGAAGGACACGACCATGCCTGCTCTCGATCGCATCGTACCCAAGGTCTCCCGTCGCACCCTGCTCCTCTTCGCCGGAGTCCTGTGGGTGTTCGCCGGAACGAAGATCCTGGCGCTCGGCCTCCCCGCAATGCTCGGAAGCTGGACGTCTCCCCTGCCCACGCTCGCCGTGGCGGCCGTCGTGTTCGCACTCTTCGCGCGGTTCGTCTTCGGTCCGCTCTACTTCAAGCACCGCACCCGGATCGTCACACAGGAGGCCGAGCGGGCGAACATGTTCTCGTTCTTCGATGGGCGCGGATACCTCATCATGGCGTTCATGATGTCCCTGGGCATCTTTCTCCGCCGACTCGGCTTCATCCCCCCGCTGTATCTGGGCACGTTCTATGTGGGGCTGGGAAGCGCGCTCTTGATGGGCGGGCTGTTCTTCCTCAAGGGATTCCTCATCTACCCCCGCGTCCGCGCGAAGCTGATGGCCCGCGCCGCCTAGCGACCGCGTGTCACCGCTTTGTAGACCTCGAACCACGCGACTCCGATAAGACCCGCGACGAGGACGACCAGCCAGTCGGTCGGGAGTATCGGGTCGAAGTGGAAGATCGCGCGCAACGCGGGGACGGTCAGCAGCAGCACGAGGAACACTCCCGCGACCCCGAGGATCCATGCGAGGGTCCGGTTCTTCCGTTCGATGAACGAGCGGACGATTCCCAGCCTCCACGAGCGGTTCACCAGTATCAAGGCAAGGTTGCCGATCACCAGCGTCGCGAAGGTGAGCGCCCTCACGACTCCCTCGGAACGACCCGACACGATAGTCCAGAGGTACACGGCGAACACCGCCGCGAGAACCGAGGCGCCCTGCAGAAACGCGATGGTCAGCACGCGCCTGTCGAACATCGGCTCGCCCAAACCCCGAGGTGGAAGATCCATGATTTCGGGGTCGGTCTGCTCCGCCTCGAACACGACCGAGCATGCAGGGTCGATGATCAGTTCGAGGAAGGCGATCTGGACCGGCAGGAGTACAAGTGGCCAACTGGACACGAACACCGGGATGAGCGACATCCCCGCGATCGGGACGTGGACAGCGATGATGTAGACCATCGCCTTGCGGAGGTTGTCGAAGATACCGCGGCCCTGTCGCACACCCCCGACGATCGACCCGAAGTCGTCGTCCGTGATCACCAAGGCGGCCGACTCGCGCGCGACGTCGGTGCCGCGCTCCCCCATCGCGATGCCGATGTCTGCCGCACGCAGCGCCGGCGCGTCGTTCACGCCGTCGCCGGTCATAGCGACGACCTCCCCGTTCGCCTTGAGCGCACGCACGAGCGTGAGCTTCTGCTCGGGGACCATCCGCGCGAAGACGTTGACCGTGCGGATCCGGTCCGAAAGCTCTGCCTCGGACATCACCGCGAGTTCGGGTCCGGTGATGCATCCGCCTGAACTGTCGAGGCCGATGTCGCGAGCGATCGCAAGGGCGGTGCCCGGGTAGTCTCCGGTGATCATGACGGTGCGCACTCCGGCGCGGGAGCACTCGGCGACGGCCTGCGCCACACCGGGTCTCACGGGGTCGTGCAGGCCCGCGAGGCCGAGGTACTCGAAATCGAAGTCATGCTGCTCGTCTGGAAGGCCCTCCACCCGGCTGAAATACGCGCGCGCCACGCCGAGGACCCGCTGACCGTTCGCGGTCGCCGACTCGACCTGCCGGGTGAGTTCGGCGAGTCGCCCGGCGTCGAAGTGGCAGAGGTCCGCGATCGCCTCGGGAGCCCCCTTCGCCGCGATGACGTACCGGGCGGCGTCCGGTGAGCGCCAGACGTGGGAGAGTGCGAGCAGACGCTCCGAGAGCGGATACTCGCGCACCAACTCCCAATCGGAATGGAGATGCTCGGTCTCGGAGAGGTATTTGGTCCCGAGGACCTTGAACGCCGTGTCCATCGGGTCGAACGGGTTGACCGGGGATGCGAGGACTGCGAATTCACAGATCGCATGGAACCGCTCGGGCAGCGGTCCCTCGTCGATGTCGTAAACCTCGCCGTCGACGATGAGCTCGCGCACGGTCATCCGGTTCAGCGTGAGCGTCCCGGTCTTGTCGACGCAGATGACGGTGGCCGAGCCGAGCGTTTCAAGCACAGGAGACCTGCGGGTCAACACATGCTTCTGCGAGAGACGCCATGCACCCAGCGCGAGGAACACGGTCAGCACGACTGGGAACTCCTCGGGAAGCATCGCCATGGCGGTCGCGATACCGGCGAGCAGCCCCTGGAGCCAGTCGCCCCGGGTGAGTCCGTAGGTGACCACCACGATGGCTGCGGCGGCGATCCCCAAGACGGCGATGGCGCGGACGATGCGGGAGACCTCGCGTTGAAGCGGGGTGCGCTCCGGCTCTATCGAGCGAAGCGCGGTCCCGATGTGACCGAGTTCGGTTCCCAGACCGGTCTCCTTCACCAAAGCGATGCCTTGGCCTTTAACGACCAGCGTGCCCGAGAAGAGCCACGGCGTCGCATCTCCGCCCGGCCGTCCCATCCCCTCGGACGCCTTCGTCGGATCGCACTCCGCCTTGCGCACGGGCACGGATTCGCCGGTGAGAGCGGACTCGTCGACGGAGAGGTTCATACACTCCAGAAGAACCGAATCGGCTGGCACGCGGTCGCCTTCGACCAACACGAGGTAGTCGCCTCGCACGACTTCGCGGCCCGGGATCCTCAGACGCTCACCGTCACGCAGCACCAACGCGCGCGGCGAAGAGAGGTCGCGCAACGCGGCGAGGGCGTTCTCGGTCTTGTGCTCCTGGTAGATCTCTATACCGACCACGACCAGCACGAACGACATCAGGATGATGCCGTCGAGGGGTTCTGCCAGAAGGAAGTTGAGGGTGCCGGCGCCGAGGAGCAGGAGGAGCATCGGCTCTCGCACCACGCCGATCGCCTGCTGCAGGAGGTTGCGCTTCTGGGCGGTAGGCAGCTCGTTGGGACCGTCGACCGCAAGGCGCGCCGCCGCCTCGGCTGACGTGATCCCTTGGAGTCCGATGTCTTTGAGCTCGGTCATCGCACGGTCTCTCACCCGATACCGCCGTAGAGCGCATACCTGCTCTATACCCGAGTAAGAACTTTCCTCTTCACGTCAGAGAAGGTCAAGCGCGTCGATATCGACCGCCCGAGAGACCTCCGGGTTGCGCTTGAGGGTCGCCATCGCCTCGGCGAGAAGGCCTGGGAGATCCGCGTCGAGAGGCGCCTTCACCAGCACATGCCAGCGATACACTCCTTTGAGACGAGAGAGAGCGCTGGGACTCGGCCCGAGGACCTGCCATCCCTCGCCGGCGACGCGCTTGATCGCCTCTGCCACGAGCGCGCAGTCACGTGCTGCGGCGCCGTTGTCCTTGCTCCAAACGAGCACGTTGGCCAAACGCCCGAACGGGGGGTATCCCAGCTCGCGGCGCTCCCCCATCTCGCTGTCGTGGAATATCGAGAAGTCATGGGCCGCCGCCGCCCGGATCGCCGCGTTGTCCGCCCAGTACGTTTGGACGATCACGCGACCCGGCTTCTCGCCGCGTCCCGCGCGCCCCGCGACCTGCTCGAGCAACTGCCACGTGCGCTCTCCTGCGCGGAAGTCCGGCATCCGAAGCGTGGTGTCGGCGTTGATGACACCCACGAGCGTCACCTCGGGATAGTCGAGGCCCTTGGCGATCATCTGCGTCCCGAGAAGGACCGCGACGTCGTGACCCTCGAACTCGAGAAGCAGCCGCTCGTGCGCGCCTTTGCCCTTGGTGGTGTCGGCGTCCATTCGCACGATGGGGACGCCGGGGATCACCGCCGCGAGTTCTGCCTCGACGCGCTGGGTGCCCGCGCCGAACTGTCTCAGGTATGGGCTGCCGCACTCGGGGCACGTCGGGGGAACCGGACGAGTCGACCCGCAGTGGTGGCAGACGAGCTTCTGGCCCGTCTCGTGGTAGGTAAGCGAAGTCGAGCACGATTCGCAGCCGGGGACGTGGCCGCACTCACGGCAGAGAAGAAACGAGGCGAAACCCCTCCGGTTGAGGAAGAGGACCGCCTTCTCACCGCGTGCGACGGTGGCGACGAGCTCGTCTGTGAGACGACGCGAGAACATCGAGCGATGTCCCGAGGTGAACTCCTCGGCCATGTCGACGACCTCGACAGGCGGAAGCGGGCGGCCTGTCACACGCTCGGGGAGCTCGACTCGCGTCCATTCGCCGCTCTCGCACCGGGCGAGCGTCTCGAGCGACGGGCTCGCGCTGCCTAACACGAGGGTCGCCCCCGACTCGCCGACGAGGTGTGATGCGACGTCACGGGCGTGGTACCGGGGCGCGGAACTTTGCTTGTACGAGGATTCGTGCTCCTCGTCGATGACGATGAGACGCAGGTCGTGGAGAGGCGCGAAGAGCGCCGAACGAGCGCCGACGACGACGCGGGCCTCGCCCGAGGCGACCCGGTCCCACTGGTCGAACCTCTCCCCCGCAGAGAGCCGCGAGTGGAGCACCGCGACGGTGTCGCCGAAGCGCGATCGGAACCGTCCGACCGTCTGAGGCGTGAGCGATATCTCGGGGACCAGCACGCACGCGCTCCCACCGTCGGCGAGAACCTGCTCGATGGCCCTGAGGTAGACCTCGGTCTTGCCCGAGCCCGTGACCCCGTCGCACACCACCACGCCGCCCCCGCCCGCAAGCTTGCGGCCGATGACTTCGAGGGATTCGATCTGACCGGCGCTGAGTTGCGTATGGCGTGGGGCGCTCTTGGAACCCATCGCGATCGAGCGCTGTCGCCGGCGATGCTCGACGGCGACGACCCCCAGATCCTCGAGGCGACGAATGGCGCCGTCTACCGAGCCGAGGTCTGCGGCGAGCTCGGCGACGCGCACCGGACCCGCGACGAGCGCCGCGAGGACCGCGCGCTGCGCCGTGGCCTTCTTCGAGGGCACGAAACCCTCGGCCGCCTCGGTGAGGCCGACCCACCGGTCGTCGACGGCCCCCACTCCCGCGCGGCGCAACTCCCACGTCGAGGAGCCGTCCGCTTCGACCTTCCGGACCGCCTTGGGCGTCCCTCCCGGAGGGGTGAAGAGCTTGATCGCCTCCGAGAGTGGGCAGAGGTACTCACGTGCGATCCAAGCAGCGGTGCGTGCGCCCTCCTCGGAGAAGTACGGACCTCCAAGAAGCGCGGACACCTCCTTGAGTTGCTCGAATTCAGAAGTGTCGGAGAGTGAGGTCACATACCCGACCGCTGGGCGATTTGCGAAGTCCACCAAAACGCACGAGCCCACGACGACACCCTCCATCCCCTCGGGGACGAGATAGTCGAACGCGCGCTCGATCTCGCGCGCCGGTATGTCGACGATCACTCGGGCGACGTGCACGGCAGACCTCCTCTCACTTCGGTACAGGATACGACAGAGCGCCGACACTGACGTGCCGGCGCTCCGATGAGGTTAAGCGCGAGGGCTAGAGTCCGGCTGCTGCGCGGAGCTCTTCGACGCGGTTGGTGGCCTCCCAGGTGAAGTCCGGATCGTTGCGACCGAAGTGGCCGTACGCGGCGGTCTTCTGGTAGATGGGGCGACGCAGGTCGAGGTCGCGGATGATGGCGCCGGGGCGCAGGTCGAAGACGGCCTTGACTGCGTCCTCGATCTTCTCGATCGCGACGGTCTCCGTACCGAAGGTCTCCACGAGCACCGAGAGAGGATGCGCAACGCCGATGGCGTAGGCGACCTGAACCTCGCAGCGGTCCGCGAGCCCTGCGGCGACGACGTTCTTGGCGACCCAACGTGCGGCGTACGCGCCGGAACGGTCGACCTTGGTGCAGTCCTTGCCGGAGAAGGCGCCGCCGCCGTGACGGCCCATGCCGCCGTAGGTGTCGACGATGATCTTGCGACCTGTGAGGCCGGTGTCGCCCTGCGGACCGCCGACCTCGAACTTGCCGGTCGGGTTCGTGTAGATCTCCTTGACCTTGTCGAAATCGATGCCCTCGGCTGCGAACACCGGCTTGATGACCTTCTCGATGAGGTCCAGGCGCAGAGTCTCGGCCTCGATGTCACGGGCGTGCTGGGTCGAGATGAGGATGGTCTCCACCGAGACGGGCTTCTCGTCCTCGTAGCGGACGCTCACCTGGGTCTTGCCATCAGGACGCAGGTACGGGACGGTGCCGTCCTTGCGGACCTCAGTGAGACGCTCTGAGAGGCGATGTGCCAGGTAGACGGGCATCGGCATGAGCGTGGAGGTCTCGTTGCAGGCGTATCCGAACATCATGCCCTGGTCGCCGGCACCGATGAGGTCGAGAAGGTCGGTGGTCGTACCCTTCTGCATCTCGAAGGACTCGTCGACTCCCTGCGCGATGTCGGGAGACTGGCCGTGGATCGTGCTGATAACGCCGCAGGTGTCGCAGTCGAAACCGTACTTCGCACGGTCGTAACCGATTCCGCGGATGACCTCGCGGGCGATGTGCTCGACGTCGACGTAGGCCTGGGTGCGGATCTCGCCGGCGATCAGAACGAGGCCGGTGGTGACGAGCGTCTCGCACGCGACGCGGACGTTGTCGGGGTTCGCCGGGTTGCCGTCGGGGCCGATGAAGCCCTCGGCGGCGAGCTTGATCTCCTTGGCGAAGATCGCGTCGACGATGGCGTCGGAGATCTGGTCGCAGATCTTGTCCGGATGACCCTCGGTTACCGACTCGGATGTGAACAGGTAGCTACGCTTGGACATGCAGTCCTCCATCTTCTGCGGCTCGCGGCCGCGTCCAGTGTGACGGGGCATAAAAAAAGCCCCCGTCCGGTAGACAGGGGTTCACGGCGCAAAAAGAGCAGGCGCTGATCTTCCCTCATCTTCCAGACGTACGTTCCGTCTGCCGAGACGTGGCACCGTGCGTCACTTTCAACGTCGGTTGCCGGGGTTTCACAGGGCTCGGTCCCTCCACCCGCTGCGGTCTTTGGGAAGGCCGCCTCTTGATGAGCGGGGTCAACATAACGCGGTGGATATGGTTTGTCAATCGACGTTAAGAAGGCTCCATAATGCCGCGACCGAGGCCGCGCGGGTGCTGCGGACCGGGCGGAGAAAAAGCAAGGCGGGCGCCCCCGGGGACGCCCGCCTGCGCGAGGTATGGCGATTGAGAGTTACTTCAGCGAGAACTTCCCGGTCTTGCCGTCGTACGAGAGGTCGGCGTTGAGGTACCCACTCGACTTCATCCACTCGAGCTGGGCATCGACCATCTTGGCCGTGGGAACGGCCGCCTCGGGATACTCGCTCACCTGGTAGGAGTCCTTCAGCACCTCGGGAAGGCGCGCCTTGTCCACGAGGATGCGACGGTAGTCGTTCGGATTGGCGTTGACGTCGGCGACTCCGCGGTCCCAAACCGCCTTGAGCGCGTCGATGGTCGCCTGGCCGCCCCTCGACGAGAGGAACTTGTCGGTGACCATGAAGATCGACTGGGTGAGGTTCTCGCCCTTGGTGTCGTCGGCGATGACCACGGCGCCCTGCTTCTCGGCAAGTGCGATGAACGAGTTGGGAAGCGCCGCAGCGGCGACCTGACCGGACATCATCATCTCGAAGCGGACGGGGATCTTCTTGATCTCCTCCTTCTTCACCTGATCGGCGGGGATGCCTTCCGCCGCCATCATCTTGTCGAACATGTATTCGAGGATGGTGTTCGAGCCGATGCCGACGGGAACGCCCTTGAGGTCCTCGAGGGTCTTGAGGGACGACCCGGGACCGGCGACGATGCCGAAGCGTCCCTGGCTCGCCTCGGAGCCGAGCGTGACGAACGGCAGGCTCACCTTGGTGCCGCCCGCATACAGCGCCGCGGCGTTGAGGACGTCGCCCATAGCCGCGTCGATCGCGCCGGACGTGAGTGCGGCGTTTACCTCCTGCGCGGACTGGAACGTGATGATCTCGACCGCGGGGATGCCCTCCTCGGCGAAGTAGCCCTTCTCCTCAGCGACCCAGAGCGGGAGGATGTCCTCGGTGGTGAGGGTTCCGATCTTGATGCCGACCGGCTTGGCTGCCGTCTCCTCAGATGCGGGAGGGGTGGTCTCAGTTGCTTTCTTGGCACATCCCCCGAGAGCGAGGGACGCGACGAGGATCGTCGAGACGAGTGCGATGACACGACGGTTCGCGCGCATGTATCTCCCTTTCGTCCGAGGTTCGCCAAGCGAGCCTCCAGTGATTTGACCGATTGGTCAGAACTCTATTCTTTTCTGACCGAACGGTCAACACTTAATGCCGACGCTGTCGGACAGGTGGTATCGTCACCGTATTCCTTACCCGGAGGATATACTGTCGTCATGGATAACAACAAGATTGCCCCCACATCCCGGCCCCCGCTGAAGTCCTGGTTCGCGTCGGTCCGGGTCCGTACGCTCCCCCTCGCCATCGCCGGATCGCTCGTCGCTGCAGGTCTCGCCGTGTTCTATGGCGTGTTCTCGTGGCCGGTGTTCGTGCTGATGATCCTCACCGCCGCACTTCTACAGATCCTCTCCGACTACGCCAACGACTACGGCGACTTCGAGAAGGGCACGGACAACGATGCGCGCAAGGGTCCCAAGCGCGCATTGCAGACAGGTACCGTCACCAAGGAGCAAATGAAGGTCTCCCTGATAGTGCTGGGATCCCTCGCCTTTCTCTCAGGAATCTCCCTCATCGTGGTCGCCCTGGGGACCGATCGCCTCGTCGCGGTTTTGGGCTTCATCGTCCTCGGCGCGGCTGCCCTCGCTGCCGCAATCAAGTACACGATGGGCAAAGGCGCCTACGGCTATCACGCGATGGGCGACCTCGCGGTATTCCTCTTCTTCGGCCTCGCCTCGGTCATGGGTGGGTTCTTCCTCTACGCCGGCTCGCTTCCTGCCGCCGTCGCCCTGCCGGCGGTCGGGATGGGACTGTTGTCCGCAGGAGTGCTCAACCTGAACAACATGCGCGACGTCGAGAACGACCGCGCGTCGGGAAAGACGACGCTCGTGGTGCTCCTGGGTTCCTCCCGCGCACTCATCTACCACTACGTTCTCGTCGTCGGCGGCGCGCTGTGCTTCCTGTCGTTCTCAGCGCTTGAGACGACCGCGCCGTTGCAGTTCCTCTACGTTCTCGGGTTCGTGCCGATCGTCGCCCATCTCGCCCGGGTCTCCCGCGTGGGCGACGACCACCGCGCGTTCGACCCCGAGCTCAAGCCGCTCTCGATGGCGACGTTGCTCGTCGCCGTGCTGTTCTCCCTCTGCATCAACCTCTGAGACCTCTGCGAAACACGCGTCCAGGGGTTACAATGACGCCTGCTATCCTCGTGACATGAGACGAACCAAAAGGAGCACTCGGTGACCAAGTCCGTACGCGTTCGATTCGCACCCTCCCCGACCGGCAACCTCCACATCGGAGGAGCCCGTACCGCCATCTACAACTGGGCGTTCGCCCGGAGGTTCGGCGGCACCTTCATCCTGCGCATCGACGACACCGACCCCGAACGCTCGACCGAGGAGAACACCCAGGCGATCTTCCACGCGCTCAAGTGGCTGGGACTCAATTGGGACGAAGGTCCCGAGGTAGGCGGCGATTTTGGGCCGTACTACCAGACCAAGCGTTTCGACAGCTACCGCGAGGCCCTCGAGACTATGAAGGCCTCCGGGCACGCGTACCCCTGCTTCTGCAGCGCCGAGGAGCTTGCCGCCAAGCGCGAGTCCAGCCGATCCGGAGGCGGAGTCTCGGGGTATGACCGTAGCTGTCGCGACCTCGACCCCGCTGTGGCCGCCGCGCGAATCGAGTCCGGAGTCCCGTGCACCTGGCGTCTCCGCGTCCCGGACGATCACGGCGACGTGACGTTCCACGACGCCGTCCGCGGCGACTCCGCATTCCCGATCGAGGCGATGGACGACTTCGTTCTCGTCCGCAGCGACGGCACGCCCACCTACAACTTCGCGACCGTGATCGACGACGCCGCGATGGAGATCACCCACGTCATCCGCGGAGACGACCATCTCTCCAACACCCCGCGCCAGGTCCTCGTGTTCGAGGCGCTCGGTGCTCCGGTGCCCGTGTTCGCGCACCTCTCGATGATCTGGGGTGCCGACGGCAAGCGCCTCTCGAAGCGTCACGGCGCGACGTCGGTACAGGCGTACGAGGAGGAGGGCTACCTGCCCGAGGCTCTCGTGAACTACCTCGCGCTGCTGGGCTGGTCGCTCGACGGCGAGACCACGCTGTTCACCATGGACACCCTGAAGGAGAACTTCTCCCTCGAGCGCATCTCCAAGAACCCCGCCATCTTCGACACCGAGAAGCTGGAGTGGATGAACGGCGTCTACCTCCGCGAGATGGACGCCGAGACGTTCGTCGGGCACCTGGTGCGTCTTCTGTCCGCAGAGGCCCTCATCACCGACGAGGTCGCCTCTCAGCGCCATGACTGGCTGCTCAAGCTCGCCCCGCTCGTATCCGAGCGCATCAAGCGCCTCGACGAGGTGGTCCCGATGGTGCGCTTCCTCTTCGTCGACGCGGTCGAGATCGAGGACAAGGCGCGCGAGAAGGCCCTGGCCAAGGAAGGCGTCTCCGCGATCCTCGACGCGCTCACCGAAGCTGTCGAGGGCGCCGGCGAGTGGACCGCCGAGGCGATAGAGGAGGCGCTGCGCGCCGTTCCCGAGAAGGTCGACGCCAAGGTGAAGATCGTCTTCCAGGCCGCGCGCGTCGCCGTCACCGGGACGCTCGTCTCCCCCCCGCTGTTCGAGTCGATCGAGCTCCTCGGGCGCGAGAAGACCCTCGAGCGCCTCGCGGCCGCCAAGGTGCTTGCCGGGTAATTCACCGAGATACGAAAGATACGATCGAATTGCCGCGGTTCGCTTGACACCTCAAGGGGTCATCCCTAATATGTCTTTCTGCGCCCCGACAGGGCACGCACAATGTGTCGTTTCACACTGGGGTGTCGTCTAATGGTAGGACAGCGGCTTCTGGTGCCGTATGTGAGGGTTCGACTCCTTCCACCCCAGCCATAACGACCAAGCACGGCCCGTTCGTCTAGCGGTTAGGACACCGCCCTCTCAAGGCGGAGAT
>CAZMJV010000008.1:0-24104 GCA_964566905.1 uncultured Coriobacteriia bacterium
CTCGAGCCCATCGGGCCCGGGTCCGCCGAGATGAAGCCAAAGGTCACCTCGGGAACCTCGGGAAGGACCACCGGCATCGCCGAGCACGCCGTGAACCTGCAGGTCGCCCTCAGGCTGCGCGACGTGCTCCGCGCCCAAGGCATCGAGGTCGTGATGGTGCGTGAGAGCTCCGCCGTCGACATCTCAAACTCCCAGCGCGCCAAGATCGGCAACGATGCGGGGGCCGACCTCGTCGTCCGGCTCCACTGCGATGGCAGTGAGGACTCCTCGGTCCGAGGAATCCTCACGCTCGTGCCGTCCGCGAACCAGTGGACCGGGCCCATCGTCGCGCCGAGCCGTACCGCCGGGGAGTATGTCAGCCGTGCGGTTCTTTCGGCCACCGGGGCTCAGAACCGCGGCATCCGCGCGGTCGGTAACATGACCGGCTTCAACTGGTCCACCGTCCCCACGGTCATCGTCGAGATGGGTCTGATGACCAACGCCGAGGAGGACGTGGCGCTCTTGACGCCTGCATATCAGGACAAGCTCGCAGCCGGAATCGGTCGGGGAGTGCTGGACTACCTCTCGACGCTGTAGCCGCCACCTCCCACGTTAAGTTTCTGTTTCCCTTTCGGCTGGAAGGGAATTCTCTCTTGTACCCCGCCGTGAATGGGGGTAACATGCGGCGCAACTCGATACGCGCGCCTGTGAGAGGGAGTAGTAGTCGGGTCTCACGCTTCAGAGAGTCGGTGATGGTGGGAATCCGACGCGGACGACACGACGAATGGACCCTTGAGGCTTCGGTACAACGGGAAGGCGGAAAAGCCGACCTCATTAGTACCGACGGATACCCCACCGATACAAGGGGCCGGATGTGAGAGGGAACCTCTTCCGCATCGCAGGACCAAGTGGGTCGACGAAGTCGATCAACAAGGGTGGCACCGCGAGACGCAACTCTCGTCCCTTGCTCTAGGGACGGGAGTTTTTTGTTTTGCGGGACAGCGCGCGGCGAGGCGCACGAGGCCGAGCCGAGGAGGGGACGGGCGTAAGGACGCCGGTCTTTTCCAAAAGAGAAGGGAACTGTCATGAGCATGCGCGACACGCACACGTTCCACCTGCACGAGGACGAGCTGGCGACGAGTTGGTACAACGTCGCGGCCGACCTTCCCGAGCCGCTGGCCCCTCCGCTGGGCCCCGACGGGAATCCCGCCACCCCCGAGATGTTCGCGCCGATCTTCGCCGAGGAGCTGGTGAAGCAGGAGATGTCGACCGAGCGCTTCATCGAGATCCCCGAGGAGGTGCAGGCGGTCTATCGCACCTATCGCGCCACGCCGGTCATCCGCGCCACCGGGCTCGAGCGCGCGCTGGGCTTGCCGGACGGCGTGAAGATCTTCTACAAGTACGAGGGCGCAGTCCCCACCGGATCGCACAAAGCCAACTCGGCGATCCCCCAGGCGTTCTACAACAAGCAGCAGGGCGTCAAACGCCTCACCACCGAGACGGGCGCGGGGCAATGGGGCGTCGCACTCTCCTACGCGTGCGCGATGTATCGCATGGAGTGCAAGGTCTATATGGTGCGCGTCTCTTACGACCAGAAGCCCTACCGCCGCCTCCTGATGGAGACCTACGGCGCCAGCGTGGTTGCATCCCCTTCACGCGACACGGCGTTCGGCCGAAGCGTGCTCGAGCGCGACCCGAATGCCTCGGGTGGCCTGGGCACCGCGATCTCGGAGGCGGTCGAGGACTGCCTCTCGCGGGACGACACCCACTACGCGCTCGGTTCGGTACTCAACCACGTGTGCCTGCATCAGACCATCATCGGCCAGGAGGCCATCAAGCAGATGGACATGGCCCAGGAGGAGCCCGACGTCGTCATCGCATGCGTGGGCGGCGGTTCCAACTTCGCCGGTCTCGCCTTCCCGTACTACTACCGGCGCAAGCAGGGACTCTCCAAGGCACGACTCGTCGGAGTCGAGCCCAAGGCGTGCCCCACGCTCACCGCGGGGGAGTACCGCTACGACATCGGTGACGAGGGCGGTTACACCCCGATGATGCAGATGTACACGCTGGGACACGACTTCGTCCCCGCAGGCATCCATGCCGGAGGCCTGCGCTACCACGGCGACTCGCAGCTCGTCTCCGCACTGCTCCACCACGGAGAGATGGAGGCGATCGCGGTCCACCAGAACGAGGTCTTCGAGGCGGCCGTATTGTTCACCCGCAACGAGGGCATCATCCCCGCACCCGAGTCGGCCCACGCGATCCGCGGCGCGATTCTCGAGGCGCTCGCGGCGAAGGAGGCGGGGGAGGACAAGACGATCCTCTTCGGTCTTTCCGGTCACGGGCACTTCGACCTCGCGGCCTACGACCAGTACAACCGTGGCGAGATGAAGGACTACTGCTACGTGAACGACGCCGTCGTCTCCTAAGACGTCGACCGAGAGAAAGAGGGGGTGGACGCGGATTCTCGCGCCCACCCCCTCGCCGTGCCAGGTTCGAGTGACGAAGTGCTAGGCGATCACGTAGAAGATCGACACGATCGTGGCCACGTAGAGCAGGAGCGTGACCTGGAGCCCGCGCGAGCGGAGCACGACGGCCGTGGGGTCGGCATCGCCTTTCCCGGCATCGATCTCAAGCGAGTAGAACAGGAAGGCGACCACGACGAGGGGTATCGTGAGGACGAACCCGTCGATGTTCTGGTGCACTGTGCCGACCTCGAGCGCCCACAGCGAGTAGAAGACCACCGAGAGCACCAGCATCGCGAGAGCGGCCCGCTCGAGGAACCTGCCCGAATAGAGCGTGAGCACGCGCCGCGTGTGGCCGTCGTCGCCGAGGTCGCGGATTTCTCCGTAGCGCTTGTTGAATCCCATGAAGAGGGCGAGCGTGAGCACGGTGAGGAAGACCCAGGTGGAGACGGGGACCTCGAGCGCGTATGCGCCCGCCGCGACTCGCAGGAGGAAGCCCGATGCGATGCAGAGGACGTCGACGATCGGGACGTGCTTCAAAGTGATCGAGTATGCGGTCTGCAGCACTGCGTAGATGGCCACGACGATCAGCACCGAAACGTTGATCCAGAGCGCGATTGCGAGAGAGGCGACGGTGCAGACCGCGGCGACCGCCGCTGCGGCGCCGACCGTTAGCTCTCCCGATGCGATGGGGCGCGAGCTCTTTATGGGATGTTGGGAATCCTGCTCGCGGTCGATGATGTCGTTGAGCACGTAGACCGCGGATGAGATCAGGCAGAACGCGACGAACGCGCCGAGAGCCGCGACTACCGACGGGGGGTCGAGCAGCTTGAGCGCGAACACCAGAGGCACGAGAACGAAGACGTTCTTGAGCCACTGACGAGGGCGTATCTCCTTGACGATGGTACGCAGCATGACGTCCCGTTCGATCGGCGGGTTCGGTGACCGCTCCTAGTGTCTGGTAAAGTACTACAGTGATTATAGCGGTGTAACCCCACACAAACGTATCGCCCTGCTCGAAAGGAAGGTTCTCCCATGCGGTTTCTCGTCACCGGTGGCTCGGGTTTTCTCGGAATCAACCTGATCCGGGATCTGCTCGAGAAGGGTCATGAGGTCCGCTCGCTCGACCTCATCGAGTTCGACTATGCGGATGCCAAGGACCGCATAGAGGCCATCGTCGGAGACATCCGTGACGAGAAGACGGTCGACGAGGTGATGCGCGGCATCGACGTCGTCGTCCACACCGCCGCTGCGCTGCCGCTCTACACTCCCGAGGACATCCGTACGACGGACATCGAGGGCACGCGAAACCTCCTGCGCGGGGCACATGCGGCGGGCATCGACCGGTTCGTCATGATCTCATCGACGGCGGTCTACGGCATCCCCGACCACCACCCCCTCCTCGAGACCGACCGGCTCATCGGCGTCGGCCCTTACGGCGAGGCGAAGATCGCGGCCGAGAAGGTCTGTCTCGAGTATCGCGAGAAGGGTATGTGCGTCCCCATCATCCGACCCAAGTCGTTCATCGGCCCGGAGCGCCTCGGCGTGTTCGCGCTCTTCTACGACTGGGCGCTCACGGGGCACGGTTTCCCGATGATCGGCAGCGGCAACAACCGCTACCAGTTCCTCGACGTCTCGGACCTCGACGACGCCATCTACCTCTGCGCGACGCTGGACCGCGACGTTGTGAACGACACCTTCAACGTCGGCGCCGAGGAGTTCACCACGATGAAGGAGGACTACCAAGTGGTCCTCGACAAGGCCGGGTACGGCAAGAAGATCCACGGCTTCCCCGCGGCGCCGGTCATCTGGATCCTGCGTATCCTCGAGGCGCTCCACCTCTCGCCGCTCTACAAGTGGGTCTACGAGACCGCTGCCGAGGACTCGTTCGTCTCCATCGAGAAGGCCAAGCGCGTCCTCGGGTGGCGACCCAAGTACTCCAACAAGGATGCGCTGCTGCGCAACTACGACTGGTACGTGTCCCATCTCGACGAGTTCCAGGGGAAGAGCGGCGTCTCGCACCGCGTTCCCTGGAAGCAGGGCATCCTCGGCTTCGCCAAGAAGTTCTTCTAACTGTGAATCTCAAGAAGGTCATCCGCGGGCTCGTACTCGCCGTCATGGCGAGTGCGCTCGTCTATGCCGTCCTCATCTTCGTGAGCGACGGCCCGGCGGTCATGACCGCGCTCTCGGGGTTTCGGTTCTCGGTGCTCGCGGCGATGCTCGCGCTCAGCATCGGCTGCTACCTCCTCCGCGGTCTCCGCTGGGGCCGCCTCATGGGCGTCGTCGGGTATCCCGTGCCGGTGCGTGACGCCATCTACCTGCACATGGCAGGCCAGACGATGAGCGTCTCCCCGGGACGTGTGGGAGAGGTGCTCAAGCCCTGGCTCGCGCGCGAGATCGCCGAGATGCCCATGAGCCGCGGCATCGCGCTCGTCTTTTCCGAGCGGGTGGCCGACCTCATCGCGGTCTGCATCCTCGCGCTGGGCGGGATCACCGCTCTCGGCGGCGGCGTCTGGTCGTTGCTCGGTGCCCTCGCCGTCATCCTTGCGGGAGCCGCGGTCGCGAGCTCCGCGTGGTTCCACCGTCTCGCGCTCGGAGTCGTCGCCAAGCAGTCGTGGGCGCAGAGCCACCACGCGTCCGCATCGTCCATCTCGGAGACGATCCGCACCGCGCTCGGCTGGCGGACCCTCTGGTGGTCTGTGCTCGCGTCGGTTGTCGCGTGGGGTCTCGAGGGAATCGGCTTCTTCCTCTGCATCAAGGAGCTCGGTTTCGCCGGGTTCGACGTCTGGACCGCGGTGTCGGTCTACGCGGTCTCCACCATCATCGGCGCGTTCACGTTCCTCCCCGGCGGCATCGGCGTCACCGAGGCCTCGATGGCGGGCATCCTGGTCAAGTCAGGAATGGCTGCCTCCGCTGCCTCTGCGGCAACCCTCGTCGTGCGCGTCGTCACCCTCTGGTGGGCGGTCGTGCTCGGATGGGCGGTCATCGCCACACGTCCCGCGCTGTTCCGCCGCCTGATGCGCGGCGTCGAGGTCGAGGGCGACGACGGGTCGCCTGCGCAGTAGCGCTCAATCGTAACGAGCCGGTCACATGGCATAACGCGCTCTCGGGTAGAATCGAATCATCGGAAACCTACCCGAGGAGTCCCCATGCGCATAGCCCTCGCTCAGATGAATCCCGTTCTCGGCGATCTCGCCGCCAACGTTCAGAACGCGCTCGATCTCGCGACATCGGCCAAGAAGGCGGGAGCAGACCTCGTATTGTTCCCCGCGTATGCGCTCACCGGTGCATGGGCCGACAACCTCCTCGACTCCGACGCATTCGCGGCCGATGCGCGCCGCGCGCTCGAATCGTTCGCAGTCTCCGTACCCGTGCCTTCGGTGATGGGCGCCGTGATCCCCTCGCCGGCGGGAGGGGGAGTACTCGTCGCCGCGCACTGCTCCGACGGAGCGGTGACGGTCCTCGGGTGCACCGACGACGCCGGTGAGGACGCCTTCTTCGCGGAATGCTCAATCGGCACGTTGCCGCTTGTCGAGGTGGACGGCGTCTCATGCGCGGTCGCCCTCGATTACCAACTCACCTCGGGTTTCTCCGACGCGATGATGGCGGACGCTCGCGTGCTGCTGGTCTGCTCGGCCGAGTCATACGACGGCGCAGCCGCGGAGGGCGAGGCGCGCGGCCTGAGAAGGCACACCGCAGCCCTCGCGGCGGAGCATCATCTCTATCTCGCGTACTGCAACCTCGTCGGCGGCTGTGATGACGCGGTGTTCGACGGCGGCAGCTTCGTGCTCGCCCCCGACGGCGCGCTTGTCGCCGGCGGCTTCCGGTTCGACGAGACGGTGGTCCTCGCGGACATAGATCCGACCGTCGAGACGCCCGTGCCCGGGCTGATCGCTGACAAGCTCTCCGCCGATGAGGCCGACTGGTCGGCACTGGTGCTGGCGACGCGCGATTACGTGCAGAAGTCCGGCTTCACCGACGTGGTCATGGGCCTTTCCGGAGGTATCGACTCCGCGGTGGTCGCGACGATCGCGGTCGACGCCCTGGGAGCGGACCACGTCCACGGCGTGCTCATGCCCGGACCCTTCTCCTCGGTCGGGAGCATCGACGACGCGCTCAAGCTTGCCGAGAACCTCGGAGTCGACACCGTGACCGTGCCCGTCTCCGGACCGCTCGATGCGCTGACCGACGCACTCGCCCAGGCGTGCGGGGGAGAGGTGCGCGGCGTTGCTCACGAGAACCTCCAGGCCCGCATTCGCGGCGTCTATCTCATGACGCTCGCGAACACCGCCGACGCGCTTGTTCTCAACACCGGCAACAAGTCCGAGGCGGCGATGGGCTACTCCACGCTTCACGGTGACACCGTGGGAGCGTTCGCGCCGCTCGCGGACGTATACAAGACGCGCGTGTACGAACTCGCGCGCTGGCGCTCCTCTCTCGGCGCGAGCATCCCGGCAGAGTCGATGGAGAAAGCCCCTTCGGCCGAGCTCCGTCCCGACCACCGCGACGTCGACTCGCTGCCGGCGGACTACGACCTTCTCGACCGCATCCTCGCCCTTCACATCGAGGGAGGATTGGGTGTCGCGGCCATCGTCGAGATGGGTTTCGACCGGTCCGTGGTCACCGAGGTGCTGCGTCGCGTGTCGGCCGCCGAGTACAAGCGCCAGCTCGAGCCGCTCGGCCCTTCGATCACCAAAGCCGACTTCGGTTCGGGGCATGTCTGGCCCATCACCAACCGATGGGTCGACCGCGGCTGACCTCGGGGAACGCGCCGCGATAACACGAATTGTTGCACCGATGAAAAATCGCCCGACCGTGCGATGGTTTTCGTATGGAACGCCGGGTTTCGGTAGTAAGATATCCCGCAGCAAAAAGACGAACCCATCGCTTACGGGAGGTCCCGTGTCCCTCAATACCTATCGCATCGAGCCCTTCGCCCACGGCGGACCTCGATTCAACGAGTTGCTCGACTTCATCTACGACATCCTCTACCGACCCTTCGACATCGACATCGAAGGTCCGTGGCGACACGTCGAGGAGGGCTCGCTCCACTTCGTCGCTTTCGACGAGTCCGATCGCATCATCGGGTGCGCCCGAATGGCCCCCTCCGACGGCACGTCCGCACGCCAGGTCCGGACCGTCGCGGTCGCCAACGAGCGCCAAGGCAGCGGCCTCGGCCGCGAGCTGATGTTCGCTATCGAGAAGGCCGCCATCGCCGAGGGCGCGACCGAGCTCTGGCTCAACGCGCGCGTCCCCGCGGTCGGCTTCTACGAGCGTCTCGGCTACGCCGTCGAGAGCGAGGCCTTCATCAACCCGCCTTCCGGCCTCCCCCACAAGAGGATGCGAAAGCTCCTCTCCGTGTAGCCAGAATCAAGGCAATCGCATATCCTGTTGATGTCACCAAGCGGTGCGCGTATGCGTGCCGAGAGCCGGTTCAGACCACAGGAGGAACGATGCCCAAGATCACCGCTGCCGACGTCCGAGTCCCTCTCGACGTGCCCGCCGCACTGCGCGAGACGTACGTCGAGAACTACCTCAAGGCCACTCAGAACACCGGCCGCCTCATGCTTTTCGCCTGCGATCAGAAGATCGAGCACCTCAACGAGGACTTCTACGGTGAGAACATCGACATCGCCGATTCCGATCCCGAGCACCTGTTCCAGATCGGCTCGCAGGGCGTCTGCGGCGTCCTCGCCGGACAGCGCGGCCTCATCGCCGCCTACGCGGCCGACTACCCCGAGATCAACTACCTCGTGAAGATGAACTCCAAGACCCACCTGGTGAAGACCTCGCAGGACGATCCCTACTCGCCTCAGCTCTACTCGCTTGACACCGTCCTCGACATGCGTGACGCGGGTGCCAACATCGTCGGCATCGGCTACACCATCTACCTCGGCTCCGAGTACGAGTCGACCATGATGGCCGAGGCGGGCGAGCTCATCGCGGAGGCACACGCCGCGGGTCTCATCGTCGTCCTCTGGATCTACCCGCGCGGCAAGGCCGTCGCCGACGAGAAGGACGCCATGCTGATCGCAGGCGCCGCCGGCACCGCACTGTGCCTCGGATCCGACTTCGTCAAGGTCAACCCGCCCAAGGGCTCGGGCGACAAGAGCTCGGCCGACCTTCTCAAGCTCGCCGCGAGCGCCTCGGGCCGCACCGGCCTCGTGTGCGCCGGCGGCTCGACCGTCGATGCCACCACGTTCCTCACCCAGCTCTGGGAGCAGATCCACGTGGGCGGCGCTTCGGGTAACGCCACCGGCCGCAACATCCACCAGCGTTCGCTCGACGAGGCCGTCCGCCTCACCAAGGCGATCAGCGCAATCACGCTCGCGGACTTCAGCGTCGAGGACGCCCTCGCCGTATTCGAGGGTCGCAAGGAGTTCTCGCTCTAAGCTGTAACGAATTTCGGAATCTCAGGAAGGTCGCCCTCGTGGCGGCCTTCCTCTCGTTTCAGGCGGGGAGCCGGGAAGGCGAGGTCGCGAGGGGTATCGGGGTATACTCGGAGGAGTCCGTGAACCCGCTCTTTTCGAAAGCGAGCAGCCATGACCTTCTCCGCAGAGAACGACCGCGAATCCCGGTTCCGCCTCATCGGGCGCGACCTCTTCGTCTCCGGCGCCGTCACCAGCCACGGAGGCAACCTCTCCGAATCCGACGGGAGCCGCATCTGGATCTCACGCCGCGGCTCGATGCTGGGGCGCATGGGCGAGGGCGACGTCGTCGAGACCGGTTGGCTCGAAGGCCAGTGCGACGTGGACTGCTCGCGCGAGCTGGTCGTCCACCGCGCCATCTATCACGCAACGGGAGCACGTGCCATCGTCCACGCGCACACCGTGAACACCATCTTCCGCTCGATGATCGAGGACGCGATCGAGCCGGTCGACTCCGAGTCGAAGCTTATCTTGGGGTCGAGCGTCCCCGTGCTCACTCCCAAGGAGAAGATCGGCAGCGCCGAGGCGGCCGAGATGCTCGCCGAGGTCCTCTCATCCGGCTCGGTGATCGCGGTGCTTCGCACGCACGGACCTTTCGCGATCGGAGACACTCTCGAGGAGGCGTTCTATCGCGTCTCGGCTCTCGAGGCGTCGTGCAGCCTGCTCAACCTGCGTGATTCGACCGGGCGTACGCTTCTCTGAGCATCGGAAAGGTGAGCGATGAAGAAGATCGCGTACATCCTCCTTGCGATCATCGTCCTGGCGGTGTTTGCCGTCTCGTTCTACATCTATCCGCAGCTGCCCGCGCGCGTACCCATCCACTGGGGCGCTTCGGGTGCGGCTGACGGATGGGGTGGCGCGTGGGGCGCGGCGTTCGGCATGCCGATCGGAATCCTCGTGGGCGCGCCGCTCATGATCTTCCTTCCGCGCATCGATCCGCGCTGGAAGAACATCAAGAAGAGCGAGGGTGCGTATCTCTGGTTCCTCGTCGGGTTCGCCGCGTTCATGGCCGCGCTGCACGTCTTCACGTTGTTCTGGGGACTCGGGTACACGCCGTCGATGAATCGCTTCATGGGTATCGCGATGGGGCTGCTCTTCCTTCTGCTCGGCTGGCTGATGACGCAGTTCAAGCAGAACTACACCATTGGTTTCCGCACGTCGTGGGCGCTCGCCGACTCCGTCGTATGGGACAAGACCCAGCGCTTCGGAGCGTGGGGGTTCGCTGCGAGCGGAGTTCTGATCCTCCTCGCCGGCATCTTCGTCGAGAAGTACGTCGTCTGGTTCATCCTGGTTCCCGTCCTCACGGTCGCGCTCGCAGGGATGGTCTACAGCTACCTGATCTATCACGCGAGGCATCCCCAAGGGGAGTAGCACCTCGAAGCTTCGGTTCTGGCACACGAAAACGCCCCGACCAATGGCCGGGGCGTACGTATCGCGTATGGTGCCCGAGGTGGGAGTCGAACCCACACGGGGTTTCCCCCAGAGGTTTTTGAGACCTCCGCGTCTGCCATTCCGCCACTCGGGCAACGGTACCGAAGTAGTATAGCGAACCGCGGTGTGCATGGACACGTTCTTTCGAGTTCGGCCGCCTGTGAAGGGGGCGGGGCCGGGGTGCGGGGGTGTGCGTCTCGGAGAATCCCGGCAAAGACTTCCGAGCGGCCCCGCCCCCTTCCCAGGCGGCCGGATTACCGGGCGGTGCTCCTAGTTCGGAGTCCGCCCGGTCTGATCGGATATCGCCTGATTCTCAGGACCCTACTTCTGCAGGAAGTCGGTGATCTTCGCTTCCTCTCCTGCGGTCAGCGACAGTCCGTGAGCCTCCTTCATCCGAGTGATGATCTGAGGCCACTGGGTCTTGTCACCGGCAGCATTGTAGATTCTCGTGGTGTCGTGACAGGTGGTGCACTTCTCTTTGATGAGGGTTTCCGCCTCATCAGGTGTCCTGGCGCTGAGGTAGTCGACGATGGATGCGACCTCCGAATCGGTCAGCACGGCACCATGGATCTCCTGCATACGCGTGACAACATCGCCCCAATCAGCCCCGCCGGGTGCCTCGTTGACGTAGGAGGGCATGTAGATGCGCATCGTGTCATGGCATCCCCCGCACTTATCCTCAACGACGGCTTCCGGTTCTGGTTGCGCTGCGGGCTTGGTCGTCTCGACCGGCGCTGCGGGCTCCGCCTTCTCCTCAGGGGCTTTGGAGCATGCTGAGAGAAGTGTGAGCGACACGATCAGCATGAGTGCAACAATCATGGTTTTTGTGGTCTTGTGTGGAACGGTCATGGCTGTCGGCTCCTTTCTCGAAGTAAATAGAAATTCCTATGGTTCAACGGGAGTCGTGGGCTCTGAATCCGGTTCGCGCTCGATTCCCAAGGCGTCCCGGCACTGGGCTATCCTCTCGATGAGAAGCGCCTTCACTTTGGGGGCCAACACTCCGAACACCTCGCCGCTGTCTTGGAGGATCCTGACCTCCTGCGAGAGCTCTTGGTCGCCGACAGCGTCCTCAAGCCAGTCTGCCAGCAGCCCGAAATCGACGTAGTTGACGCTGAGTCGGTAGCCTGCGGCGACGAAGTCGTCAAAAGGCCGGGCCTCCAAGAACCGTTCCATTCTCTCGAGGTCCATGATCCTGGCGCCCTGAGAACCCGAGCTGGGAGACAGGATTGTTCCCATGAAACCTTTTTCGAGGGCGACCGTGCCCAGAAAACCGGCCGCTTGTTCGGGGGTAGGAGGAGTCAGGCTCATTATTTGCCTCCCAGCTTCCCGGCTTTGCCGAGCTCATCGGCAACGAAGTCGAGGTTCATACGCTCGAGTGTTTCGCGAAGGGGCCAACCGGTCGAGGGGTCCCAACCTTCGAACTTGTAGTAGCTCGACTTCCACTGCTCCAGTTTTTCACGGTCGACCTTGCGACCAGCGAGTCGCTTGTAGCTCCACTCGCCGTTCTCGAACACCGGCAAGGATGCCGGTACCGAGGTCATGGTGTACTTGTTGGGGATCGAGGGAACATCGTACATGTAGTCGGTGTAGACCTCCTGGTCGCGATGACGTCCCTGAAGGACCCAGATCGCACGGTCGAGGTTCCAGATGCGTCGCCCAACTTCGATGCCCTCTTCGAACGACTCGTCCTTACCCGTCACGGTCTTCACGAATTTGGGCTCGGCCAATCCGGTCAGACCGGACTGGTCGGGCGTGTTGGGGTTGATGAAGTCGGCGTATGCCCAGTCGCACAGGCCTAGTGAGTTCTTGTAGTAGTAGTGATAGGCGGTATGCCATGAAACGAGCTTGACCATCGATTCCGAATAGATACCTTCGTCCGAGTAGTCGATCATCATGGGATCGTTGTAAGGGGCCAACTTCTTGCCGATGATCGTCGCCATCTGCTCGGCGGTCACGGGCATCGGTGCGCCGTAGAGCGAGTGGAGGGTGACGAGCCAGTAGCAGCACCAGTTGAAGTCGTGAGCGTTGATGTCGCGTGCGTTGAGGATGCTGCCCAGTCCCCATTCGGCCTCGGTGCGGCCGTCGTAGTGGTGGGCATAGCCCCACTCCTGCAAAGGAAGATCGCCCGAAGCGGTGTCGATCTCGTAGCGCCCGAGTTTCTCGGCGGCACGGGCAAGGCCCTCGGAGAGGAATGCGCCGATCTCTCGCTTCTCGGCGATGCGTGCGAAGAATTCCGCAGCCCACTCGTATGTTCCGATCTTGTACTTTTCGTACAGGTCGGTGTCTATGGCAAGACCGGGACCGACAAGGCCTTGCGCGCGCAGCTGATTGAGCCAGTATGAGCCACAGTCGACTACCCAGGCATTAAGGGAGTACCGCTGGAGAAGGTCTGCGACGCGGCCTGTGACCTCCTGGGTCACCTTACCGGTGGTCGACCTCTCGAACATCATGTACCAGGTGTAATCGAAGCAGTGGCTTCCGTTTGCGACGCCTGCCACGTTCCTACTTCCGTGGCACGACTTGTGGCACGTCATACAGCCTTCGGGACGTGAGGGGCCGAAGGAGATCGTGGAGGTCGGGGTTCCCGAGAACACCTGCGCGTTCGGCGCGGCGAGGAAGCCCTTCATGTCGTCCAGATTGTATCCGTAGTTGTCTTTGGCCCACTGACGCACGGCGATGACGCCCGCAGGGTCCGCAACTTCGATGGAGCCCGTGCCGATGACGCTCACGGCCTTGAGGTTCTTGGAGCCGAAGACTCCTCCGAATCCGCCTTGGCCCGCGCCTGCGCCGCCATCATGCACAAGCGCTGCAACGCGGGTCATGTTCTCTCCGGCAAGCCCGGTGGTCACGACGGCCGGGCGCATAGTCGTTCTCCCTGAGTCACGGGAGTCTCCGAGGCTCCGCCAGCTTCCGTCTGCCCCATGGATCTTGTAGATCGCCTTCTGAACATCATGGGCGTCGAGGCCCCAGAGCTTGTCTCCGGTCTCGCTCGCGTCCCTGATCTCGACCTTGTCATCGCGGATGTCGATCCAGACCGGCTTGTCCGCCTTTCCGACGACCGCGATAGCCTGCCACCCCGCCAGTCTCAGCATGCTGGCGAACCGTCCTCCGAAGTTCGAGCGCGTGTACCACTCGGTGGGATAACCTGCGGGCCCGATGCCCGTTACCTCGGTTCGTCCTGATGAGGGGATCGGTGTGCCGGCGAATGCCCCGGCTCCGAGAGTGATGACGTTGCCCGGGTCGAACGAGGAGACGGTCTTGTCGGTGCACATCTCCCAGAACAGTGCGGCGCCCATCCCGTGCCCGCCACCCCATTGCTTGTAGTTCTCGGTGTCTACCACTTCGATCTCCCTCTTGGTCAAATCGACTTTGAGGATTCTCGGTGCGTATCCGTCTGCCATTTCTATCCTTTCTGAACTCACTTCAAGATTCGAATCGATGATCGATCGAGGACGTTGCGGTTAATGGGCGCTCGGTGCTTTCGCGACCGGCGGCAGGAGTACCATTCCTTCGTCGTCGATCGGGAATCCGAGACGACCCCATGCGTCCTTGCTGCGGAGGTTGACTACGTATCCGTCACCGCTCTGGATGGGTACGTCCTGGGTGAAACTGATGGCGTGGTGAGGGCAAGTTTCCATGCAGAGTTGCTTGCCCTTGGGTCCTCCCTCTTCATCCCAGAAGGGGGTGTCCGAACACAGGTCGCATTTCTGGGCATGCCGGTCCTCGAAGTTCCACTGCATGCGCGAAGGGGTGAAGGGACAGGCTCGGACGCAGCGCTCGCATCCGATGCATTTGCCTTCGTCGACCGTGCGAACATTCCCCGCCTCGGTATCAATGTGGTTTGCTCCGGTGGGGCAGGCTTCGACGCAGGCGGGGAAGGGGCACTGCCTGCACTGGTACTGCGTGACGTCGTCGGGGTACTTGCCCAAAGGGTCGTTGAGTACCTGAATGCGAGACAGCGAGAGGCTGGAGCGACCGTGGTGGGCCATCGAGCACGCCAGCATGCAGCTTGCACAAGTGGCGCACTTTTTGGTGTCCACCAGGAGATATCCCTCGGATGCCGGAATGATGACGATGTCAGATGGGGCGAACATGGTCCCGATGAGAGTGCCTCCGAGCACGGCGCCCACTCCGAACGCGCCGGCACCGACTACGAATTCACGCCGGGAAACCTTGGACTTTGATTCGGCGGGCATTGGTCCGCCGACGTTATGAGCGACGTCGATTTCAGCCATGGTTGGTAGTTCCTTTCAGGTTCGATGCGTCAGAAGTCTCCACCTTCGGTGCACCCTCGATCTCGGCAAGCCAGCCGGCGTGCTCGTGGCGTGCATAGTCAAGAGGCACGTATCCCGAGAACATCGAGCGCAGGATCGGCCAGCTTGATGGAAGGACCGCAGCGAAGAATATGTGGGGGAGGATGAACAGGAAGAGCAGCACCGCCGCGATGTCGTGCGCGAGGGTCCCGATTCCCATCAGTGACTCGGGTACGTCCATCGCGTGAGCGGCGACTTTGAGAAGGCCGGTCACGATGATGACCACGGTGCCCGCAGCCGCGAGGAGATATGCCATCTTCTCGGATTCGAAGTACTTCCGCTCAGGGGGCATCGTGAATTTTTTGAAGCCCAGGAGAAGTCCGTAGTGCCGTTTGGTGTACTCGAACGCATCCCTCGTGGGCAGGTGCTCCCTGAGGCGCTTCGGAGCCAAGAGGTTGTTAGCGCCGTAATAGAAGGTTCCGAAGAGAAATACGACTACTGCGACGAAGTGCACATTCATTGCCGTCCATACCGGTTGCCCGCTCCCGAGCGCCGACGGTACGAACAGAAAACCTAGGAGAAATCCGCTGACGATCAGCACTGCTGTGCCTATTCCATGCGCCCAGTGGGTGATCCTCGCGGGAACGTCGTGCCTGAAAACGCGTGTGCCCTCGATTCCTGGGTCTCTCCTTCGGGAGAGCCCGGCCGCTAGGACGCCGACCAACGGAGCCAGCCACACGAGCCATGCAGATGAATCGAAGAGAAGCTCATTCTCCATTCCTTACCCCTTTCTTCAGTTGGTAGCCGTTCGGGTCCGGACTGCCGGACCGATTACCCGAACCGACCCAAAACCGGGTCGTCGTGCGTGTAGGCCTCACCTGCTTTCATCCGTGCGTGCGGTTGCCGGTCACTCCCTCGTTGTAAATCGTTGCGATAACAGTGTCAATCTCTCGAAAATCGATACGTGTTTTTGAGGTATACTATCGATATTGCTGTTAATCGATATATCTTGCGGAGTAAGAGGCACATATGGCATCACAGGAAAGCGAAACTGATCGGCTGCAGGCGCTGATCGAATTTCTCGATCGCCCTGATGTCAGAGACTTGTTCGCCATTACTATCCAGAGGCCGCTCACGAGGGAGCTGCTCGCAGAGATGCGCCTCCCGGAAGGACTCACGCTCCATCAGACGGAGGAATTGCTCGCCGCTGTTCATCGGCTGCGTGCGATCAGGAGCTCGTTGCCCGGGGCGAAAGGCTATACCGGGTGGTATATCGCGACAGGTGAGATGCTTCGGTATCTCAACGCGATCGATCGTGACTGCAGCGTTGGTTCCAGAATCGACAAGTTGATAAACGATCGCGAGGGCGAGAGGTTCTTCCTTAAATCGCTGCTCGACGACGCCGTCGAGATCAGTCTTCTAGACAAGCTGGATATCGACGCATTTCGCGCTCGAGAGCTTCTCAAGATGAGCCGAAATCCATCGAATGATGCGGAGCGTGCCCTCAGAAACATCCACCGTTTGCTGCTCAGGCTTCCTGAACTCGCCTCAGAGGCAATCACCCCTGGATTCGTCGTCGCTCTCTATGAGCAGATTTCCGAGGGGATTGATTCACCTCGATTCTCCGGTTCGGATTTACTGGAAGGCCCGGATGGACTGAGGAGCCGCGACGACGTACTCGAGCGGTTGTGTGAGACCGTGAACGATGGGGGCGGCGCGTACTTCGAGCACCCCGCCATCTCCGCCCTTCTCCTGCAGTGGGGAATCCAGTACCGAAGGCCCCTGCCGCGGTTCAACGGCTCGATTGCGCGCATTCTTTTTCGGATTCACACCATCAAGTCCGGCTATCCGGTCCTCGGGTATCTGCCGATTACCGGCGAACTTGCACGGAACGGCGGCGAGGGCGACCCTCTCGCACTCATCGCCCGCGCAGTGGTTCCCACCGCCACTCATCTGGATCGGTATCGTGAGACCGACATAACCGCCGGACTCACGCTCTATCTGAAGACGATCGAGCAGTCGATAGATAATCTCAGGACCCGTATCGAGGAAGCGCAGGAAGTGGATGTCATGATGCGCGGGCTGCTGCAATCGGATCCCAGCATCAACGCCCGCCAGCGCACCATCCTGGCCCGAGCACTGCGCGTTCCAGATGCGAAATTCCGTATCAGATATCATCAATCCACCCATAACATCGTGTATTCGACCGCGAGGGCCGATCTCATGGAATTGGAGGCAAAGGGATATCTGCGTCAGGTGCAAGAGGGCAAGGCGTTCGTGTTCATCCCTTCAGAAGGGTTGGCAGAAATGATTGATAGATGTTCGATGTCTTCCTCTCAACGAGCGAAGCTCTGACTTGAGTTGACAAAAGTGCGGACTTTGCAAAAGCCGGACGAAGCGGGTATACTCCCTTCGCTAATCAAATAGCTCCACCCTTTCAAGTGGGAACCGGTAACTCCGGAGTGACTCCCCACCTTGCGGCGCCGAAGCGGTAGCTGCCTGGTCGATTCGATATCTCGCCGCAACGCGCGGCTTCTCGCATCTTCCCGGACAGCAATCGGCTGCCGGGATTTTTTTGTCGTTCAAGCGGCGCCTACGGGAGCCGCCCGAGTTGGAGGTGAATCGCCCATAAGCAGCACCGAGCCAAGGCTTAACGAGCGGATCCGTACGCCCAGGGTTCGACTCATCGGCGAAGACGGCGCACAGTTGGGAATCTTCGCCATCGAGGACGCCCTGCGTGTCGCTGACGAGCAGGGATTCGATCTCGTCGAGATCTCCCCGATGGCCGACCCGCCCGTCTGCAAGGTCATGGACTACAGCAAGTTCAAGTACGAGCAGACGCAGAAGGCCAAGCAGGCCCGCAAGAACCAGACCAAAGTTGACATCAAGGAAATGAAGTTCCGTCCCAAGGTCGACAAGCACGACTACGAGACCAAGAAGAAGCACATCCTTCGCTTCCTCGACTCCGGCGCCAAGGTCAAGGTCACGATCATGTTCCGCGGTCGCGAGATGGCTCACCCGGACCTGGGACTCAACATCCTCGAACGTCTGGCCGAAGATCTCAAGGAATTGGCGATCATCGAGAACCAGCCCAAGCTCGAGGGACGCAACATGCACATGCTCATCGCTCCCCTTAAGAAGAAGGAGAGCAAGGAATCGGCCAAACCCGCCACGACCGACGAGGTCGAGACGACCGAAGAGTAAGGAAGGCAGGATCTTATGCCCAAGATGAAGACGCACAAGGGTACCGCGAAGCGTTTCCGCCTCACCGGTACCGGCAAGATCGTTCGAGGAAAGGCGTTCAAGAGCCACATCCTCGAGAAGAAGTCCCCCAAGCGCAAGCGCGGGTTCCGTCAGGAAGCGATCGTCGCTCCCGCCGACGTGAAGGTCATATCCAAGGGCCTTGGTATCGGCTAGTCCGAACCAGCCGTTACCGATTTTTTTCTGATTCCGAGGAGTGATTCAACATGGCTCGCATCAAGCGCGCAGTTACCGCCAAGAAGAAGCGCCGCACAGTCCTTGCACGTGCGAAGGGTTATTACGGTGCAAAGTCCCGCTCGTACCGTGCAGCTAAAGAGCAGGTCCAGCACTCGCTGCAGTACGCATACCGCGACCGTCGCAACAAGAAGCGTGAGATCCGTCGCCTCTGGATCACCCGCATCAACGCGGGTGCCCGTCTCAACGGACTTTCGTACTCCCGCTTCATGGACGGCCTCAAGAAGGCCGGCGTGACGCTCGACCGCAAGGTTCTCTCCGACATGGCTATCCACGATGCCGGCGCGTTCTCCGCACTCTGCGAGATCGCGAAGACCGCGCTCGCCGCGTAAAGAACCGACAAAACCGCACGTCAAGACGGCCCCGACATCGGGGTCGTCTTTTGTTTGCGGGTATACTCGAACGATAAGGATGCGTCTGCACGCAGGGCGCGCGACGAGTGGAAGGGGATGTCGGATGGAACTCAAGGGAAGCAAGACCGAGGCCAACCTCAGCTTCGCGTTCGCCGGGGAGTCCCAGGCACGCAACAAGTACACCTACTATGCTTCGCAGGCGCGCAAGGAGGGCTACGAGCAGATCGCGAAGATCTTCGAGGAGACCGCCGGCAACGAGATGGCGCACGCGAAGATCTGGTTCAAGCTCCTCCACGGCGGAATGCCCGACACCATGACCAACCTCGCCGATGCAGCATCCGGCGAGAACGACGAGTGGACCGAGATGTACGCCCGTTTCGCCGCAGAGGCGCGCGAGGAGGGCTTCGACGACATCGCCGCACTGCTCGAAGGCGTCGGCGCGATCGAGAAGGAGCACGAGGAGCGCTATCGCACGTTGCGCTCCAACATCGAGGCGGGTCGCGTGTTCAAGCGTGAGAAGATCGTCATCTGGCGCTGCCAGAACTGTGGCCATCTCCACGCCGGTCTCGAGGCCCCCGAGGTCTGCCCCGTGTGCGCGCATCCTCAGGCCCACTTCGAGATCATCGCCACCAACTACTAGGATCTCCCGCGGGTACCCATCCCGAACTGCGAATCCCGAAACCCCGTCGGTCCACCCGGCGGGGTTTCTTGTATCCTTCGACCATGGCGATTCTCTACATAGATGCGGACGCATGCCCTGTCACCCGTGAGGCGATTTCCATCGCCCGCGAGGCGGGCCTCGAGGTCATGCTTGTGGGGAACTCGACACAGAGCTTCGGGCGCCACACCTCGCGCAAGGGAGTCGACTCCGTCACGGTGCAGACCGGTTCGGACTCCGCGGACTTCGCGATCATCGAGATGCTCGCCCCCGAAGACGTCGTGGTGACCCAGGACATCGGGCTCGCTGCGATGGTGTTGGGGCGCGGTGCCGCGGCAGTCTCCCCGCGAGGTCGAGTATTCCATCTCTCGACGATCGATGCCGAGATGGAACTCAGGCATGCGGAGGCCAAGCATCGCCGCGGTGGCGGTCGGACCGGCGGCCCCCGGCCGTTCACTGACGAGGACCGCGAGCACTTCGAATTCTCACTGCGGCGCCTCATCGCGGAACATGCACGCAGAATCAGGGGTTTGGAGAACGACTAGAGGTGACTTCCTCGCCGTTCAGCGGTCAGTGATACCGCTCGTCGCCAGTTTCGAACCTTTGGTTTCCATTGCATAAAATTGTTCTTCGATACCACTTCACTCTGCTAAACTCGCAACAATATTCGCGGGGTGTTCTTCATGGAAATCCTGCCTCTGCATCATGCAGGCCTTCGGGGGACAGTGGATTATTGGAGGGTGGATATGCGTTTTAGAGGGAAGGCTCTGAGAACGGCGGCGTCAACATGCCTCGTCGTTGCGCTCTCGGTATCGCTTGCCGGATGCGGCGGGTCTGCTGACGCATCGAAGAACGGCACCGACGAGGTCAAGGTCCTCAAGATCGGCGTCGGCGCTCCGCTCACGTCCGGTGCGGCCGAGTTCGGCCAGGGCATCGACCGTGGCGCGAAGCTCGCGGTTCTGGACGCGAACGAGCGCGAGGACGTCAAGGCGCTCAACATCAAGTTCGAGATCAAGTCCGGTGACGACGCGGGCGACCCGAAGACCGGCGTCAACCTCGCCAACCAGTTCATCTCGGATGCGGCGCTCGTAGGCGTCATGGGACACCTGCAGTCCGGCGTCTCTATGCCCGCGTCGAAGATCTACGCGGCGAAGAACATCCCCATGATCTCGCCGTCGTCCACCGACCCCGCACTTACGGGTCAGGGCTTCATCAACGTGTTCCGCACGGTAACCCGCGACGACGTCCAGGGTCCTGCTGCGGCCGAGCGTGCCTTCAACGAGCTCGGCGCCAAGACCGCGTTCCTCGTCGACGACTCGACCAACTACGGCGCCGGTCTCGCGACCGAGTTCGGTAAGAAGTTCGAGGCGCTCGGCGGCAAGGTCCTCGGTGCCGAGAAAGGTACCGACAAGGAGACCGAGTTCTCCTCCATGGTCACCAAGATCAAGGCGGCCAACCCCGACATCGTCTACTACGGCGGTATGTACACAACGGCTGCGCTCTTCGCGAAGCAGCTGCGCTCCGGAGGCGTGACCGCCGGACTCTACGGCGGAGACGGTCTCAACGACCCCACGTTCATCGAGCTCGCGGGTCCCGAAGGATCCAAGGACGTCTACTGCACGGCGGTCGGTGCCCCCACGGCCGAGCTCCCCAAGGCAGATGAGTTCAAGGCCGCGTACGAGAAGGCCTTCCCAGGCAAGGTTATGGCGGCCTACGACGCATATGCCTACGACGCGACGACCGCGATCATCGAGGGCGTCATCAAGGTAGCCCAGGAGCAGGGCGTCCCCGCGGTGACCACGAGCAACGGGCTCAAGTCGGTGTGCGAGGCGATCCATGCGCTCAAGTTCGAGGGCGTCACCGGGCAGGTCTCGTTCGACAAGAACGGCGACACCAGCAACAAGGTGATTACCACCTATGTGGTCAAGGACGGCGCTTGGACTGTACTGAAGTAAACCGTTCATCGGACCCCGTCTTTACGACGGGGTCCGATGCTTTATTCTGTGAAATGGCGCATGTCGTGAGACACCTGCCCCTTACCCAAAGTGTGATAACAAGGAGGCACTATGAGGGTCAAAGGTAAAAAGGCGTTCGCCCTGATCGCGTGCATGGTAGCCCTGTCGCTGGCCTTGACCGGCTGCGGCGGAAATGGCGCGAAGGCAGACGCCAGCGACGACGGTCTCACTGTCGTGAAGATCGGCATCGGCGCCCCGATTACCGCGGGGTCGGCCGCTCTCGGCAACGGCATGGTGCGCGCCACCAAGCTCGCCGCAAAGCTGGCCAACGAGTCAGATGAAGCCAAGGATCTCAAAATCAAATTCGTCGTCGTCCCCGGTGACGACCAGGGCGACCCCAAGGCCGGCGTCAACGCCGCCAACACCCTCGTTTCCGATCGCGCCATGATCGGCGTGGTAGGTCACCTCAACTCCGGCGTCTCCATCCCGGCGTCCGAGGTCTACCAGCGCGCGGGTATCGTGAACGTCTCCCCGGCCGCGACCAACCCGCAGCTCACCGCTCGCGGGATGTCCAACGTCTTCCGCACCTGCGCCGACGACTCGGTCCAGGGCCCCCGTGCCGCCGACATGGCGCTTGAGGATCTCGGATTCAAGACGGCGTTCGTCGTAGACGACTCCACCCCGTACGGCACCGGTCTTGCCGAGCAGTTCGCCAAGGAGTTCGCGGCGAAGGGCGGCACCGTGGTCAAGACCGAGAAGACCTCGGACAAGGACACCGAGTTCTCCTCGCTCGTCACCAAGATCAAGACCGCCAACCCCGACCTCATCTACTACGGCGGTATGTACAACTCCGGCGCGCTTCTCTCCCGTCAGCTCTCTGACGCGGGCGTCAAGGCCCCGATGATGGGCGGAGACGGCATGTACGACGCCGAGTACATCAAGCTCGCCGGCGAGGCAGCGGCCGACGGCGACTTCACGACCAACATCGGCGAGCCCGTCGACAAGCTCCCCAAGGCAGCAGAGTTCAAGAAGTGGTGGGAGGCCGAGTATCCCAACGATGCAATCGCCGCCTACGACCCGCTGACCTTCGACGCCACCCAGGCGATCATCAACGCGGTCTTCTCCGTGGCCAAGGCCGACGGTGTCGACTCCCTGTTCTCCGCTGACGGCAAGACCGCCGTCGTCAAAGCGGTTGCAGCCAGCGACTTCGACGGCGTGACCGGCAAGGTCTCCTTCGATGCCAAGGGCGACACCAACAACAAGGCCGTCACCCTGTACACCGTCAAGGCAGGCGCTTGGGTTCCCTTCGAGAAGTAGTTAGACGTTACGCTCCCAGAATCAATCTCCACCGAGGAGTTCTGGTCGGGATTGCGGGCGGAAACGCCCGCAATCCCCTCCGTTTCGCACATCGTTTCACGATAGTCGGAAGAACAGGAAACCCCCAGTGACTGCAGATGTAATCGTCCAACAGCTGATCAACGGCATCACGCTTGGCGGCATGTACGCGCTGATCGCGCTCGGGTACACGCTCGTCTACGGCATCTTGCTGATGATCAACTTCGCACACAGCGAGATGTTCATGGGAGGCGCGTACGTCGGCCTCTTCACCATGACGGCGCTGACCAACGAGAAGCTCGTCGGAGCCTCAGCCGCCGCGTTCTTCACGAGTCCCGGAATCGGACTCGTTTCTATGTTTGCCATCGTGTTCCTGGTCGCGATGATCGCGATCGGTCTTCTCGGAATGCTCACCGAACGGTTGGCGTACAGGCCGCTTCGCAAAGCACCGCGCCTCGCTCCGCTCATGTCCGCGATCGGCGTCTCGCTCTTCCTCCAGAACGCCGCGCTGCTGTGGATCGACTCGAAGGCGCTCCCGTTCCCCTCGCTCATGCCCATCAAGTCGATCCCGGTATTCGGTGGGGCGAGCGTCAACACGTTGCAGATAATGATCGTCGTCACCTCGATCATCCTCATGATCATCCTGGACCGCTGGGTTTCCAAGACGCGCATGGGCAAGGCGATGCGCGCGACGTCGCAAGACCAGGAAGCCGCCGGTCTGATGGGAATCGATAACAACCGAGTGATCGCGCTCGTATTCTTCGTCGGCCCCGCGCTCGGTGCGGTCGCCGGCATCTTCCACGGCATGTACTACGGTTCGGTCAAGTTCGACATGGGCTTCACCCCGGGAATCAAATCGTTCACCGCGGCTGTCCTCGGCGGAATCGGAAACCTCCGCGGCGCCATGCTCGGAGGGTTCCTGCTGGGAATCGTCGAGTCTTTGGCGGGCGGCTTCATCTCGACGGGATACAAGGATGCCATCGCGTTCGTCATCCTCATCGTCGTATTGGTCCTGCGCCCGGGCGGTTTGCTCGGCGAATCTGTCGTGGAGAAGGTGTAAGTGATGGCGAACAACAACTTCAAGGACTCCATGACAGCGATGGGAACCAGTGCTTCCGCGGCCCGCGACAAGGGGAGGGGTGCGGTGAAGGAGTTCTTCGCACGCCCCGCGCTCCGCATCCCGCTCATGGTCCTGCTCGGACTGGTCCTCGTCTTCGCACCGGTCTACTTCGAGGGTATCGGACAGACCTTCCTCGTCCGCATCATGGCGGTCGTCGGTCTCTACGTCATCCTCTCCCTCGGCCTCAACATCGCGGTCGGCTCGGCGGGACTCCTCAACATGGGATCGATCGCGTTCTATGCGGTCGGCGCCTACTCGGGTGTCCTGCTCGGACTCCTCATCAACCCGATGCTCGAGACCTTGGGAAACAACCTGGGCCTTCCCTGGCTGACGGGGCTCTCGTACTTCATCTGCGTCCCGATCGCCGCGCTCGCGGCGGCCGGTGCGGGACTGCTCGTAGGCTGGCCGGTCTTGCGACTGCGCGGAGACTACCTCGCCATCGTCACGCTCGGTTTCGGTGAGATCGTCCGAATCGTCATCACCAACAACCCCGGCGGTGTCACCAACGGTGCGGCGGGACTTCCTCCCGTCGGCAAGTCGATCGTGGCTCCGCTCGGACTCGAATGGCTGAGGCAGAACGTCTCGTTCTCGATTCCGGGTATCGGGCAGTACGGTTTCAACTTCAACTTCAC
>CAZMJV010000008.1:24204-39362 GCA_964566905.1 uncultured Coriobacteriia bacterium
GGAGGGCGCGAGAGTTGCACCCTGACAGCGATATGGTTCGCGACATGGAGAACCAGGATCTCTGGGAAGCCCGTCATAAGACCGAAACCGACAGCACGATTCTCTGACGAAGTCGGGGGGAGGATAACCACATGTCTTTGGTCGAAGCCAAAAACGTAACGATGCAGTTCGGTGGCCTCAAGGCCGTCTCCGACGTGAGTCTTCACATCGAGAAGGGCGAGATCGTCGCCCTGATCGGCCCCAACGGTGCGGGGAAGACGACGTTCTTCAACATGCTCACCGGTATCTATCTGCCGACCGAGGGCTCGCTCGAGTACCTTGACGAGAAGGTCGGCGGTCTCTCGCCCGACGTTATCTGTAAGAAGGGCATCGCGCGCACCTTCCAGAACATCCGGCTCTTCGCCAACATGACGGCGCTTGAGAACGCGATGATGGGCCGCCACGTGCGGACCAAGCAGGGTCCGCTCTCCGCGGTGCTCAAGACCAAGGCGTTTCGCGCCGAGGAGGAGAAGATCGTCGAGGACGCTGCTGAGTGGCTCGATTTCGTCGGACTGCTCCCGAAGGCCAACGAACTCGCCAAGAACCTGCCCTACGGCGAGCAGCGCCGTCTCGAGATCGCGCGGGCGCTTGCCTCCGAGCCCGAGCTGCTGCTGCTCGACGAGCCTGCTGCCGGAATGAACCCGCAGGAGTCGGCTCGACTCACCGCGCTGATCCGCAAGATCCGCGACCGCGGCATCTCCATCCTGCTCATCGAGCACGACATGAAGGTGGTCATGGGCATCGCCGACCGCATCTACGTGCTCGACTTCGGGCAGCTCATCGCCGAGGGCACGGCAGCCGAGATCCAGCGCAACCCGCGCGTCATCGAGGCGTACCTCGGCAAGGACGCGAAGGATGCGCTCGCTGCCGAGCAGCTTGCCGCCGCCGTGGTCGAGGAGACCATCGAAATCACCTACGTCGAGACTGAGGAGGCGGGCGAATAGATGCTGTTGCAGGTCAGCAACCTCTACACCTCGTACGGAAAGATCGAAGCGCTCCGCGACATCTCCCTGTCCGTCAACGAGGGCGAGATCGTCACCCTCATCGGCGCGAACGGTGCCGGTAAGTCCACGACGCTCAAGACCATCTCCGGCCAGCTCGTGCCGGTCAGCGGATCGATCGTCTTCGACGGCGAGGAGATCTCCCACAAGCCGGCACACAAGGTCGCCGAGCGGAAGATCGTCCAGGTTCCCGAGGGACGTCGCATCTTCGGTCGCATGACCGTCATGGAGAACCTCGATCTGGGTGCGTACCTCCGTACCGACAAGGCCGGTGTGGCCGAGGACGTCGAGCGCGTCTTCGACCTCTTCCCGCGACTCAAGGAGCGCCGTACTCAGAAGGGCGGCACCCTTTCCGGAGGCGAGCAGCAGATGCTCGCGATGGGTCGCGCCCTCATGGCGAAGCCCAAGCTCATCATGCTCGACGAGCCCTCGATGGGTCTTGCGCCGGTCATCGTCGAGCAGATCTTCGAGATCATCAAGATGATCAACGACGACGGCATGACGGTTCTGCTCGTCGAGCAGAACGCCCACATGGCGCTCAACATCGCCGACCGCGGCTACGTTCTCGAGACCGGATCGATCACGCTCGAGGGAACGGGCCAGGAGCTCCTCACCAACGACAAGGTCCGCAAGGCGTACCTCGGCGAGTAGCGCGAGCCTGCGCTCTGCGCTACACTTGCTGGCATCGTCAATATGCGTAAGGCAATGACGGAGAAGACGCCCGGACAGGCGTCCGACCACAGAGAGGGACCCCGAGGCTGGAAGGGTTCCGTCGGATAGTCCGGGGGGTTCGCTCCCGAGCCGCGACCTGAACGGCGCTCGCGCCAAGTAGGCAAGCCGGAACCCCCGATATCGGGTAGACGGAAGAAAAGCCGTCCGACGGATACGTCGACAAGAGGGTCCGAGAGGACCAACCAAGGTGGTACCGCGGGAGTCTTCCCGTCCTTGGGGCACACGCCCCTCGCGACGAGAGGGCTCCCGTTTCTAATTGGAAAGGTGCGCTACAGATGGACATACGGACAGAGCTGGAAACACTGCGCGACGCGACGATCTCCGCGCTCGACGCTGCCACGGACCTCTCGGCACTCGACACGGTGCGTGTCGGAGTCCTGGGCAAGAAAGGTTCGCTGACCGCGGTCCTTCGCGGACTCGGTGCCCTTTCGCCTGAGGAGCGCCCGCTCGTGGGCAAGGTCTCAAACGAGGTGCGCGCCGCCATCGAGGAGCGCCTTGAGCAGCGTCATGAGGCGCTCTCCGCAGAGGCGCTCATGGCTCGGATCAGCGCCGATGCGATCGACGTGACCCTTCCCGGGCGCAGCCGTCCCATCGGCAGCCGACACCTCATCAACCGCATCAGCGACGAGATCGTCGATATCTTCGTCGGACTCGGCTACCGGGTCGCCGAGGGACCCGAGGTCGAACTCGACTACTACAACTTCACCGCTCTCAACACACCCGCCGACCACCCGGCGCGCGGGCTCCAGGACACCTTCTACGTCCACGACCTCTCGGGGGATGTTGCGGCGGTCCGCGGCGAGTCCGAGGTCCTGCTGCGCACGCAGACCTCCCCGGTGCAGATCCGCACCATGGAGTCGACCGAGCCTCCCATCCATATCGTGGTTCCCGGCAAGGTCTACCGTCGCGACCTCGCCGACCCCAGCCACCTGCCGCAGTTCACCCAGGTAGAGGGGATCGTGGTCGACGAGGGAATCACCTTCGCAGACCTCAAGGGGACGCTCGACCACTTCTGCAAGGAGATCTTCGGCGCGGACCGCAAGACGCGCTTCCGTCCGCACTTCTTCCCGTTCACGGAGCCGTCCGCCGAGGTCGACGTCTCGTGCGGCATCTGCGGCGGGGAGGGATGCCGGTTCTGCAAGGGCACGGGATGGATTGAGATCCTCGGGTGCGGAATGATCGACCCCAACGTCTTCGGCTACGTCGACCTCGACCCCGAGCGCTACAGCGGGTTCGCGTTCGGCCTCGGAGTCGAGCGCGTCGCCGCGCTCAAGTACAACCTGCCCGATCTTCGCATGCTCGTCGAGGGCGACATGCGTTTCCTTCGCCAGTTCTAGGCCTTTTCGCCTGTACCCATAGAGAGGATCTTCCCAGATGAAAGTCTCGTACAAATGGCTCAAGGAGTTCGTCGACATCCCCGTGTCGCCCAAAGAGCTCGCCAATCGATTCGACCTCACCGGTACCGCGGTCGAGGCCCTCATACCCGTAGGTGCGGCGCTCGACGGGATCTTCGTCGGGCATATCGTCTCCAAGGAGCGCCATCCTGACGCGGAGAAGCTCTGGGTCACCACGGTCGACGTCGGCGCAGGGGAGCCCTTGCAGATCGTGTGCGGCGCACAGAACTTCGAGGCCGGAGACAAGGTCCCCGTCGCCACGGTGGGCACCACGATGCCCTCGGGTATGGAGATCAAGAAGGCAAAACTGCGCGGCGTGGTGAGCATGGGCATGAACTGCTCCGCTTCCGAGCTGGGTCTTGCCGAGGACGCCGAAGGTCTTCTCATCCTGCCCGCAGACGCGCAGGTGGGCATGCCCTTCGCCGAATATCAGGGAATCGCAGACACGGTGCTCGAACTCGAGATAACGCCCAACAGGCCCGACTGCCTCTCGGTGCGTGGAGTCGCGCGCGAGGCGGGAGCGGTGTTCGACCTCGACGTCTCTTACGCCCCCGATGTTCCTGTCGAGTCCGCTGTCCGCACCGACTCGATCGTGTCGGTGTCCGTTGCCGACGAGGAGATCTGCCCCCGATACACCGCTCGCGTCATCCGCGGCGTGAAGGTCGGTCCGTCCCCCGATTGGCTCGTTGAGCGCATCGTCGCCTCGGGCGCACGTCCGGTGAACAACATCGTCGACGCCACCAACTACATCCTCTTCGAACTCAGCCAGCCCCTCCACGCGTTCGACCTTGGCAAGATCGCCCGCGACGCGTCTGGAACGGCCGCCATCTCGGTGCGCACCGCCCGAGCGGGGGAGAAGATCGTCACCCTGGACGGAAGCGAGCGCACGCTCACCGACGACATGGTGGTCATCGCCGACGCTTCTGGTCCCGTGGCACTCGCCGGGGTCATGGGAGGGCTCGAGACCGAGGTCACTTCGGAGACGGTCGATATCATGCTCGAATCGGCGACGTTCTCCTCGGCGAGGACCTCGCGCACCAGCCGCAACCTTGGCTTGGTGTCCGAGTCCTCCATGCGCTACGAGCGCGGCGTCGACGCGGCTTCGGTCGTCGAGAACTCCGATGCCGCCGCGGCCCTTATCGCCAAGATCGCTGGAGGCGAGGTCTGCGCCGGCGTAGTCGACGTGTACCCCGCACCGGTTGAGCCTCTGGTCCTCACGCTGCGCCTCTCCCGCCTCGACGCGATCGTGGGGGTTCACATCCCCGGCGAGGACGTCCGCCGCATCCTGATGAGGCTCGGTTGTGCGGTTGAGGGCGACTACGACCTCTCCGTCACCGTGCCGACGTTCCGCCCCGACCTTCTCCGCGAGATCGACCTCGTCGAGGAGGTGCTGCGCATCTGGGGTATGGAGCGCGTGGAAGCGACGCTTCCGGGGGGCCGCAAGCGCATCGGAGGGCTCAGCACCCAGCAGAAGCGCAGCGCGCGGATCGGGTCCACGCTGCGCGCCGCGGGCCTCAATGAGACGATGACCTACTCGTTCGCCTCCGAGGACGACCTCGAGCGCTTCCGCATGGAACGCCCCGAGGGCGAGTCCGCCGTCGAACTCATCAACCCCATGTCCCAGGAGCAGTCGGTGCTTCGCCGCACGATCGTCCCGGGTCTTCTCCGAAGCGTCTCGTACAACCGTCGTCGCGGGGTCGACGACGTGCACCTCTACGAGATCGGAACCGTTTTCGCGGGTATCCCCGGCAAGAAACAGCCGCGCGAACAGCGGATGGTCGCGGGAGTCCTGGCCGGTCGCTGGAACGCCCCCTCATGGAACATCCCCGCGGTCGATCTGGACTTCTTCGACGGTAAGGGCATTCTCGAGGATCTCTTCTCAGACCTCGGTATCGAGAAGGTCACTTACCGCGCCGCGGATCTGCCCTGGCTCCAGCCGGGCCGTTGCGCGGAGGTCGTCGTCGCGGGAACCGTCATCGGATGGCTCGGCGAGGTCCACCCGCTTGCCCTCGAGGCCTTCGAGATCTCGGGTTCGGTCACGGCGTTCGAACTCGCGTGCGCACCCATTCTCAAGCTCACGCGCGAGGTTAAGGGCTACGTGGAGATACCGCGTTTCCCCGCGGTCGAACTCGATGTCGCGTTCATTGTCGACGAGGGCGTGACCGCCGAGAAGCTCGAGCGGTCCCTGCGCTCGGCAGGCGGGAAGATGCTCGACTCGGTCCACCTCTTCGACGTGTTCCGCGGTGAGAGCGTGGGCGAGGGTAAGAAGTCGGTCGCGTTCAAGCTCGCGTATCGCGATCCCGACAAGACGCTCTCGGCAGACGAGGTGGCGGTCGTCCACGACCGCTTGGTCCGCAAGGTAGAAGGAGCGGTGGGGGCGCAACTGCGCGGATGATGCATAGATTCGCGCAATAATCCGTTTCAGCGTTTGAAACACCGATTAATGCGAGAAATATGATTAATATAGGCTAAAATTGCACGAAACTCCGCATTTCGCGTTCAGATATGCGGAGTTTGTGCTATCTTCGGGTAAGCACGATAGAAGAGACGGCGAGCCGGAGGAGGAGCGATGCTTAAGGTAGCGGTCGTCGGTGCGGCAGGATATGCGGGTATCGAGGCCGTCCGACTCATCCTGGGACACCCGGATATGGAGCTCGTGGCAGCGACCTCGGACTCCGAGAAGGGCGTCGCGCTCGCAGAGCTGTATCCGGCGCTTGCAGGGCTCACCGACCTCCGTTTCAGCGCGCACTCCGACGGCCATATCGCCGGCAACGCCGATCTGGCATTGCTCGCAGTTCCTCACACCGCCGCACTGGGAATCGCCCCCGACCTGCTCGCGGCCGGGTGTCGCGTGATCGACCTCTCGGCGGACTATCGTCTGCACGACGCCGCGATCTACTCCGATTGGTACGACACCGTGCACACGTCGCCGTTCCTGCTCGAGGAGGCGATCTACGGGCTCGTCGAGTACAACCGCGCGCTGCTTCCCGACGCGCGGCTCGTTGCCGCGCCGGGATGCTATCCGACGGCGAGCGGTTTGGCCGCGCTCCCCGCGCTCGAATGTGGCATCGCGAGGGGTGGACGCATCATCGTCGACGCGAAATCGGGCGTCTCGGGTGCAGGCCGAGGAGCGAACGCGACGACCCACTTCTGCTCGGCGGCCGAGTCGGTCAAGCCGTATAAGGTAGCGAGTCACCGGCACACTCCGGAGATGGAGCAGATCTTCAGCGACGTCTCGGGGCACCCGGTCGAGGTCGTCTTCACTCCGCACCTCGTCCCGATGGTCCGAGGCCTGCTCTCGACGGTGTATCTCGACGTCGAGCCCGGTTTCACCACTGAGGACGCGGTCGAGCTCTATCGCGCTCGGTATGCGTCAGACCCGTTCGTCTACGTCCACGACGTCGACGTCATGCCGTCGACGGGGGATGTCCGCGGTACAAACCGTGCGCACATCGGAGTCGTCGTCGACCAGCGTACCGACATGCTGATCGCGACCTGCGCGATCGACAACCTTGTGAAGGGGGCCGCCGGTCAGGCGGTCCAGTGTGCCAACATCATGTACGGACTGAGCGAGGTCGCAGGGTTCACCGGCTCCTCGCCTGTCGTTTAGGATTCAGGGGGAGTGATGATCGAGGCGTTCATGTCACCGGGCTGCACCGCCGTCGAAGGCGGTGTGTGCGCACCGGTGGGCTTTTCTGCTTCCGGGGTCCCTTCGGGGATCCGCGCCCACGGGAGGTTGGACCTGGCGCTGGTCGCCGCAGACAGACCGGTGCCCGCGGCGGCGGTGTTCACGCGCAATCTCGTAGCGGCCGCTCCGGTGACCGTCTCCCGCGAGCACATCGCCGGCGGACGCGCTCGAGCCGTGATCATCAACTCAGGCAACGCCAACGCGGCGACCGGACAGCAGGGCATCGCACACGCCCGTGCGACCGCGGATGCCGTCGCGAGCGAACTCGGATGTGCGTCCGAGGAGGTCGTGGTCTCCTCGACCGGAGTCATCGGCGTCCCCCTGCCCGTCGAGCTCGTGCTTGCAGGGATTCCCGCCGCCGTGACGGCTCTCGACTCCGGCTCGGGCACTCCCGCCGCTGAGGCGATCATGACCACCGACACCTACAAGAAGGAGCTCGCCCTCTCGTGCGAGATCGGCGGACGTACCGTCACCGTCGGAGGGATGGCCAAAGGCAGCGGCATGATCGCGCCGAACATGGCGACCATGCTGTGCGTCCTGACAACCGACGCCCCGCTCGTTTCCGAGGTCTGCGATGCGGTCCTGCGCGCGGTGGTCGCGGTGTCGTTCAACCGGGTCACGGTCGACTCCGACACGTCCACCAACGATATGTGCGTCCTGCTCGCGAGCGGGGAGGCAGGCGGCGAACCCTTCGCACCCGGTTCCGCCGAGCTCACCCGGTTCACCGAGCTCCTCTGCGACCTCTGCATCGCGCTCGCACGTTCCGTCGCGCGCGACGGCGAGGGGGCGACCAAGCTCGTCTCCGTGACCGTCTCCGGAGCCTCCAGCGTCGGGGAGGCCGACCTCTGTGCGCGGACCATCGGGGAGTCCCCGCTGGTGAAGACCGCGATCTTCGGCCATGACGCCAACTGGGGCCGTGTCGCCGCCGCCGCGGGTCGTTCCGGCGCTCAGTTCGACCCGGACCGGCTCTCGATCGATTTCCTCGGAATCCCCGTCTGCCGAGAGGGCATGACCGTCTCCTTCGACGAGGACGAGGCGCTGCGACGATTCGAGGAGCCCGAGATCGCCATCGACGTCGACCTCGGGGCGGGAGAGTCGTCCGCTACGGTGTGGACCTGCGACCTCTCGTATGAGTACGTACGTATCAACGGGGATTATCGGACCTAGGGGACTTGTTCATGGAAACTAATCAGATAAAAGCGCAGATACTCGCCGAGGCGCTGCCTTGGATCAAGCGGGCATCGGGCAGCACCGTCGTCATCAAGTACGGCGGATCCGCGATGACCGACCCGGAGCTGCGCGCGAACGTCGCGGGGGACATCGTCCTCATGAAGCTCGTCGGCCTCAACCCCGTCATCGTGCATGGCGGCGGCAACGAGGTGAGCGGGTTCATGGAGCGCCTCGGTATGGAGGTCAGGTTCGTCGACGGACTCCGCGTCACGAGCGACGAGGCGATGGACGTCGTCAAGATGGTGCTGGTGGGCAAGGTCAACAAGGGGCTCGTGTCCGAGATCAACCGACACGGCCGCCTGGCAGTTGGGGTCTCGGGCGACGATGCGAACCTCGTGCTCGCCCGACGTCGCAGCGAGGAGCTCGGCCGAGTCGGCGACATCGTCTCCATCGATACCTCGCTCGTCGTGAATCTCATCGAGGACGGGTTCATCCCGGTGGTCGCGACCGTCGCGGCGGGCGAGGACGGCGGCTCCTACAACATCAACGCAGACCTGGTCGCGGGAGAACTCGCCGCTGCGCTGCACGCCGACAAGGTCATCTTCCTCACCGACGTCGACGGGCTCTATGCGGACTTCTCGGACAAGGAATCGCTCATCAGCGTCCTCACGCTCCCGGAGGCCCGCTCGCTTCAGGGGAGCGGGGAGCTCGAGAGCGGGATGATCCCCAAGATCACCGCATGTGTCGCAGCGCTCGAGGCGGGAGTGCGCCGCGCCCACATTCTCAACGGCACGCTTCTCCACGCGTTGCTGCTCGAAGTGTTCACAGACGGAGGAATCGGGACGATGATCGTGCCCGAGGAGGAGGCGTGATGGAAGACGGATATTCGCCGCGCGAACTCGATGCGATGTTCGTGATGCAGACCTACGGGCGCAAGCCGGTCACGTTCGTACGGGGCGAGGGCATGCGTCTGTACGACGACACCGGCAAGGTGTACCTCGACTTCCTTAGCGGCATCGGCGCGGTGAGCATGGGCCATTCCCACCCGGCGGTCACCGCGGCGATCTGCGAGCAGGCGCGCAAGCTCCTCCATGTCAGCAACCTCTTCTACGTCGAGAACCGCGGCGAGCTCGCGGCGGCGATCGATGAGCTTCTCGGATTCGGTTGGCGCACGTTCTTCGCGAACTCGGGTGCCGAGGCGAACGAGGGCGCCATCAAACTCGCGCGCAAGTGGGCCGGGACGCACAAGCCCGGCGCATACAAGGTGGTCTCCGCCCTCAGGTCCTTCCACGGGCGCACGCTCGCCACGCTCGCCGCGACCGGTCAACCCTCCAAGCAGGCGGCGTTCGCGCCGCTTCCCGCAGGATTCGTCCACGTGCCGCTCAACGACCTCGCGGCGATGCGCGCAGCCATCGACGACGAGACGTGTGCGGTTCTGCTCGAGTGCATCCAGGGCGAGGGCGGCGTGTGGCCGTGCGACCCCGAGTACCTCAAGGGAGTTCGCGCGCTGTGCTCCGAGACCAACACCCTCCTCATCCTCGACGAGGTGCAGACCGGCTTCTTCCGGACGGGCACGCCGTTCGCGTTCCAGGGCTACGACGTCGAGCCTGACATCGTGACGATGGCGAAGGGGATGGGTAACGGCGTCCCCATCGGAGGGTTCTCCGCGCGCGACGCCATCGCGGTCTCCTTCGACCGGGGCGATCACGGTTCCACCTTCGGGGGAAGCCCGCTCGTATGCGCCGCTTCGCTCGCCACCATAAAGGCGATGCTCGACGAGGAGATCGAGGATAACGTCGCGTCGGTGGGCGCGTATTTCCGCGGACGTCTCGCCGAGGTGCCGGGAATCAAGGATGTCCGTGGGCGCGGGCTGATGCTTGGGGTCACCCTCGAGCACCCCGTCGCACCGAAGGTCGTGGACGCCGCGCTGGAGAAGGGCTTCGTGTTCAACGCCGTCGGCGAGTATATCCTTCGATTTTTGCCACCGCTCGTATGCACAAACGATGACATTGATACACTTATGCAGGAACTTGCATACCTCATCGAATCGGCGGTCTGAATTTGATTACCACAAACACACTTGCGGGGCGCGACGTGCTCCGGCTGCTCGACCTTTCCCCGGCCGAGGTCGCTCTGGTGCTCGACACCGCAGCGGCTCAGAAAGCCGCATGGGCGTCAGGCGACCACGAGGCACCGCTCGCCGGTCGCGCCGTGGCGATCATCCTGGAGAAGCCCTCCATGCGCACGCGCGTCTCGTTCGAGGTCGGGTGCGCCCGACTCGGCGCCCATCCGGTCGTGATGGCAGGGGAGGGTTCGGCCTTCTCCCGCGGCGAGTCCGTCCAAGACACCACGCTCGTGCTCGAGCGCTTCTGCGACGCCATCGTGCTGCGGACCTTCGCGCAGGAGAAGATCGCGGAAGTCGCCAAGTGGGCCTCCGTGCCCGTTGTGAACGCCCTTACCGACGACTTCCATCCCTGTCAGGGGCTTGCCGACCTGCTCACGATCCGCGAGCACAAGGGCGACCTTAAGGGCCTCACGCTCGCATACGTAGGCGACGGCAACAATATGGCGGCCACCTATCTCGAGGCCGGCGCGCTCACGGGCATGCACGTCCGCATCGCCACTCCGGTCGGTTACGAGTGTCCCTCCGAGTTGGTCGCCGAGTGTGCTGCGGTCGCAGCGACGACCGGGGGCAGCGTCTCGGTCGGCGTCGATGCGGTCGCGGCGGTCTCGGGCGCCGACATCGTCGTCACCGACACCTGGGCTTCGATGGGCGAGGAGGCCGACCACGACGCGCGTCTGGCCCCGTTCGCACCCTTCCAGGTCAACTCATCCCTCATGGCACATGCGGACTCGAAGGCGATATTCCTCCACTGCCTGCCCGCTCACCGAGGCGAAGAGGTCCTCGACGAGGTCGCGGACGCACCGTATTCGCGAATCTACGACGAGGCGGAGAATCGACTGCATGCGCAGAAGGCGCTTCTGTCCCTGCTGATGGCCCAACCCACACCGAACGGAGAGTCTGAGACCCGATGAAGAAGCGTATCGACAGACATGACGTCATCCGCGACATCGTTCGTACCGAGCGGATCAAGACCCAGCGCGCGCTGGTAGACCATCTCAAGAGCAGAGGATTCGTCTGCACGCAGGCGACCATCTCCCGAGACATCACCGAGATGGGGCTGCGCAAGCTGCCCGAGGGCATCTACGTGCTTGCCGAGGATCTCCATCTTCAGCGAATGGTGTCCGACCTCGTCCTCGACGTGCGACGAACGGGCAACCTCGTCCTCGTGAAGGCGTCCACGGGCACCGCCCCCGGTATCGCGGCGGCGCTCGACGCAGCCGACCTTCCCGGCGTCCTGGGTTCGATTGCCGGAGATGACACGATCCTGGTCATCGGCAACGACGAGGAAGAGGCTATCGAATTCTCCACGGCGATCGACAAGCTGCGCATCAACAAGTAACCCCGCCGCATGCCGGCTCTTAGATAAGGAGTATCAGATGTCCAAGGACAAGGTAATTCTCGCGTATTCGGGTGGCCTCGACACCTCGGTCGCCATCAAGTGGCTCATGGAGTACAAGAACGTCGACGTCATCGCGCTGGCCGTCGATGTGGGACAGGAACGACAGGATCTCGAGTTCGTCCGTGCCAAGGCCCTTTCCATCGGCGCGATCGAGTCGATCGTGCTCGACGTCCGCGAGGAGTTCGTCTCCGATTTCCTCTCAAAGGCGCTCAAGGCCAACTCGATGTACGAGAACAAGTACCCGCTCGTCTCCGCGCTCTCGCGCCCCATCATCGTCAAGCACCTCGTGGATCTCGCGCACCAGTACGGCGCGCGCTACATCGCGCACGGCTGCACCGGTAAGGGCAACGACCAGGTGCGCTTCGAGGTCGGCATCAACGCGCTCGATCCCGATCTCGAGATCCTCGCCCCGGTTCGCGAATGGGACCTGCGCACCCGCGACCAGGAGATGGCCTGGGCCTCCGAGCGGGGCATTCCGGTTCCCACCACTAAGGCGAGCCCGTACTCCATCGACGACAACCTCTGGGGTCGCGCGATCGAGTGCGGCATCCTCGAGGATCCCTGGATGGAGCCGCCGAGCGATATCTACACCCTCACCAACGACGCCCATGTCAGCTGCGGGGACGACGCCGAGTACGTGATCCTCTCCTTCAAGGAGGGTATCCCGGTCGCCCTCGACGGCGAGACGATGAGCTTCCACGACATCATCACCGCGATGAACGACATCGCGGGCCGCAACGGGTTCGGCCGCATCGACATGATCGAGAACCGACTCATCGGTGTGAAATCGCGCGAGATCTACGAGGTTCCCGGCGCGCTTTCGATCATCCAGGCGCACAAGGCCCTCGAGGACCTCTGCCTCGAGCGCGAAGTGCTGCACTACAAGCTCGGCGTCGAGCAGACCTGGGCCACGCTGGTGTACAACGGCCTGTGGTTCTCGCCGCTCAAGGAGGCGCTCGACGGGTTCATCGAGACCACCCAGCGCCTCGTCACCGGAGACGTACGTCTGCGCTTCTTCAAGGGCAGCTGCGTGACGGTCGGTCGTCGCAGCGAGTACTCGCTCTACGACTACAACCTCGCCACCTACGACGAGGCCGACACCTTCGACCGTACGGCGGCCAAGGGATTCATCGAGCTGCACGGACTCCCCACCAAGGTCTGGGCGCGTCAGCGTCGGAAGATGGGCAAGGAGGGCGAGGTCTGATGTCCTCTCCCAAGACTCCTTGGGGAGGTCGGTTCGAGAAGCGCCCCACCGCGTTCCTCGAGAAGTTCGGGGCCTCGATAGAGGTTGATCGACGCCTCTGGGCCGAGGACATCGCCGGGTCGACGGCCCATGCGAAAATGCTCGCGAAGCAGGGGATCATCTCCTCCGATGACGCCGAGGCGATCGCGGTTGGTCTCGCCGCCATCGGAGAGGAGATCGCCCGTGGCGACTTCGAGTTCCGGGTCGCCGACGAGGACGTCCACATGGCCATCGAGCGCGTGCTCACCGAGCGCATCGGCACTGCGGGCGCACGTCTGCACACGGGCCGCAGCCGAAACGACCAGGTGGCGACCGATACCCGGCTCTACGCGAAGCGCGCCGCACTCGGGCTGCTCGAGGGCGTCCATGTGCTCCGCGAGACGCTGCTCTCCCGCGCCGAGGAGCACTTCGGCGTCGTCATGCCCGGATACACGCATCTCCAGAAGGCCCAGCCGGTCCTTCTCTCGCACCACCTGCTCGCTTATTTCTGGATGCTCGGACGCGACGCGACGCGGCTGCAAGCGGCGTACGAGTCGGCCGACGTCCTCCCTCTCGGCTCGGCGGCTCTCGCGGGCACGACGTACCCGCTGGACAGGGAGTTCGTTGCCGCAGCGCTCGGTTTCTCACGCGTCGCGCCCAACTCCATGGACGCCGTATCCGATCGCGACTTCCTGCTCGACCTCGTCTACGCCTGTTCGGTGGCGATGGTGCACCTCTCGCGTCTCTGCGAGGAGCTCATCCTCTGGTCGACCGACGAGTTCGGGTTCATCACGATGGACGACTCGTACTCGACCGGGTCGTCGATCATGCCCCAGAAGAAGAATCCCGACTTCGCCGAGCTCACGCGTGGCAAGACCGGGCGTGTGGTCGGCGACCTGATGGGTCTGCTGACCACACTCAAGTCACTGCCGCTCGCTTACAACAAGGACATGCAGGAGGACAAGGAGGGGGCTTTCGACGCGATCGACACCCTCGGCGACTGCATGACCGCGGTCACCGGGATGGTGGCGACGATGCGGGTCAACGAGCATCGCATGCGCACAGGAGCCCTCGGAGGGTTCATGGCGGCCACCGACTTGGCAGACTACCTGGTCGGCACCGGGATGCCCTTCCGCGACGCGCACGAGGTCGTGGGCAGGCTCGTGCTCGACTGCGAGAGGCAGGGTCGCACGCTGCAGTCGCTCACGGCCGAGGAACTCGCTGACGCCGATCCGGCGTTCAAGGCGGACGCGGTGGCGTCGGTCGACATCGACACGGTCGTCTCACGTCGCACATCGCAAGGCGGCACGGGGCACGAGGCGGTCAAGGCGCAGCTGACCCTCGCCCGCGAAACGCTCCAGTCCGATACCCTTTCAATCCACTAGAGAAGGCTTCACACATGAAACTCAAGGACATCTATCGCATCGCGTACGAGAAGGGCATGTCGGTCGACCCTCGTCCCGAAGAGGAGCTGAAGCGCATCCTCGAGGCGAACAAGAAGGAACACGACAAGCTCGAGGAGGACGAGAAGGAGTTCTTCGACCTCGAGAAGCTGGAGAACCCCTACGCCGACACCCGCATCTGCCACGGCGATCCCGAGGCCGAGATCCGCGGACTCATCATCGGCATCGACATGGAGGTCGGGGAGGTCGTCCTTGCGGACCGCCTGCGGGAGAAGGGCGCTGCGATCGACCTGGTCCTGGCCCACCACCCCGAGGGTCCCGGCTACGCGAACCTCCACGAGGTCATGTACATGCAGTCGGACATGTGGTCGCGCATCGGCGTTTCCCCGGCGGCGGGCGACGCGCTCATCGGTCCGCGCGCCGAGAAGGTCCGCCGCAACATCATGCCGGTCAACCACTACCGCGCCATAGACGCCGCCCGTCTTCTGGGCTTCTCCTCGATGTCGTGCCACACACCTGCCGACAACTGCGTGCAGTCGTTCGTCCAGGCAACCGTCGACGAGGCCGCTCCTCGCACGCTCGATGACCTGGTGAAGACGCTTCGAGCCATTCCCGAGTACGGTGACGCGGCGAAGAAGGGCTACGGCCCCATCGCGATAGTCGGCGCGGGCACCGCGCGTTGCGGCAAGATCGTCGTGGAGATGACCGGCGGAACCGAAGGTCCCACCGACGCGCTGGACAAGATGGCATCCGCCGGTGTGGGCACGCTCGTCGGAATGCACTACTCCGAGGAGCACAAGGAGCGCGCTGAGAAGGTCGGGATCAACCTCGTCATAGCGGGGCATATCTCGAGCGACACGCTCGGCATGAACCTCATCCTCGACGAGATCGAGAAGGTCGGCGACATCGAGGTGCACTGCTGCAGCGGAATGGTCCGCTTCAAGCGCGCGTAGAGCACCGGCACATAACGCAAAGAAAAGAGCCG
>CAZMJV010000009.1:0-16103 GCA_964566905.1 uncultured Coriobacteriia bacterium
CAGCGATCGCGGCCACCACGAGCGGGTCGGTGCTCGTGTGGCAGGTGTCGCACTGATACTTGAAGGCGGAGTCTCCCGGGTACTTGGCGTGCTCGGCGACCAGGTCGGTGCCGTGGCAGTCCTCGCATCCGGTCGTGGAGGTCGCGTGAGAGACGACCACGTCGGCCTCTATGTGCTGGGGCACGACCGGGTTCGACGCGCTGTGGCAGGCTGCGCACGAGGCGAGGTCTGTGATGTAGACGGCGTCGACCGGGTGCTCCAGGTTCAGGCCCGTGCCGGGGTGGCAGTAGGACTCGGAGCAGGTCGTGGCGAACGTGGGACGGTCGTGGGTGAGCGACTTGTCCGGGTGGCACTGGGCGCAGTTCGCGCTGGCCGGGTGGGACATGCCGGTCGGTGCCGCGGGGTGGCAGCTTGTGCAGTCCACCGCGAGGGACATGGCGTCCGGTGCTTCGACCTTGAACGACCATGCGCGCGTCGCGACGAGCTCGGTGGCATCGACGACTTCGACGCTGGCGAAGTACGTCCCCGCGTCGAGCGGCGTGCTCGGCTTCCAGGAGAGGATCCCCTGGGCGTACGAGCCGGAGAACGTGTCGACCACGGCGCCTACCGCAGAACCCGCACGAAGCGTGGCCGTGGCCGTGAGGTTCCCGGCGGAGTTGTCACTGGCCGACAGCCCGAATGACGGGAACTGCTCGTTGACGGTCCCGGTCGGGTACGCGCCGCTCGTCTGTGGCGGTGCGCCGATGGTGAACGACCACGAGTACTCGCTCACGACGCCCAGCGAGTCGGCGATCGCCGCGCGCACGGTGTGGACCCCGTCGGCGAGGAGGACCTGCGGGGACCTTCTGATCAGCACGTTGTAGACCGATCCGGTGGTCGGTGTCGTGTACAAGGGAGGACGGGACATCTCGACCCCGTCGATCCACATGCGTGCCGTCTTGGGGAGAAGCGCAGCCCCAGAGCTCGGTGCGGTCGCCCGAACGGCGATCGACTGGGTGTTCTGGGTGGTGATCAGCCCTGACACGGGCTGGGCGTAGAGCCATGTGACGGTCGCGGCCTGCGCGACGGTGGCGGCTCCGAGAAGCAGTGCAAATGAGAGAAGCAGCACTGCGAGGTACGATGTGCCTCTGATACGGTGGAGACCTGACGGTCGTTCCATAGTTCCTCCTATAGATCGCTGGCCTACGCGCCCAGGCGTCTATCGGAGTCAGCTAGATTCGCAAGAGATTCTTGTGGTGCAGCGAGTTCAGGGCTGTTCCGGGCCCGAGCTACGTGCGCGCGAAGCGTATCATCGATGACGTAGATTGCATAGATTAATATCCATAATATGAACACATACTCTACGCAAACAATCCAAAGGTAGGAGCACCCATGCAAAATTGGTCGAGCGAACGATTGGTTCTGCGTCAGTTGGGCCCGGATAGCGCGCAAACCGTCACGGAGTACCTCTCCACTGCGCGCGAGTATCACGCTCCGTGGGAGCCTCCTCGTCCGGAGGACTGGTGTTCCTATGAGAGAGTCGCCGAGCGGCTATCGCAGGAGATAGCCGACGCCCTCGATGACAAGCAGTTGGTGTTGTATATCTCGAGGATCGACGAACCTGGCCGGCCCGTCATCGGCCGCATCGCCGTGAACAACATCATCCGTGGCGCACTCCAGGGCTGCAGTGTCGGCTACGCGCTCACGCCCGAAGCGACGGGAGAAGGGCTCATGACCGAGGCTCTCAATCGCGCCGTCGAGATTGCGTTCGTCGACCTGAACCTGCACCGCGTCGAGGTGAACGTGATACCTCGCAACGTCGCTTCCATCGCTGTGGCCGAACGGTGCGGTTTCGAGAAGGAGGGCATGTCCCGAGCGTTCCTGTATATCGCAGGAACGTGGGAGGACCACGTGAGATACGTACGCATCAACGATGCGTGGGCGCCCCAATAGACCCGGCACGCGAGATTTGTTCGCGCTGCCCACGTCAGGGACGTGAGTATCGGGCCGCTGCCTACTCCTTGACGCCGCTCTCGTGTCGCAGCTGGGCGCGCTTTATCTTGCCGCCGAGCGTCTTCGGCAGTTCCTCGACGAACTCGACGATGCGCGGGTACTTGTAAGGGGCGGTCGTGCGCTTCACGTGGGCCTGCAGCTCCTTTACGAGCTCGTCGCTCGGATCCCAGCCCTTCGCGAGCACGACGGTGGCCTTCACTACCAAGCCGCGCACCGGATCCGGCGCGGCGGTGATCGCGCACTCGACGACAGCGGGGTGCTCGATCAACGCGCTCTCGACCTCGAAGGGGCCGATGCGGTAACCGGAGCACTTGATCACGTCATCGTCACGGCCGACGAAGAAGTAGTAGCCGTCGGAGTCGCGCCACGCCATGTCCTTGAGGTTGTAGTACTCGCCGCCGACGGCCTCGGCGGTCTTCTCCGCATCGTGGTAATAGCCGACGAATAGCCCGGGAGGGTAGTTCTCCTTGAGGCCGGTGACGCAGATCGCACCCTCCTCGCCGTCTTCGGAACGGTGGCCCTCTTCATCGAGCAGTTCGATGTTGAGCAGGGGAGAAGGCTTGCCCATCGAGCCGGGCTTCGGCTCGATCCAGGGGAACGTGGCGACGAGAACCGGACCTTCGGTCTGCCCGAAGCCCTCGCGGATCTTCTTGCCGGTGATCTCGTACCACTGCTTGGTCACTTCGGGGTTGAGCGGCTCGCCCGCGGTCGCGAAGTTCTCGACCGATGAGAAGTCGAACGCCGAGACGTCCTCCTGCAGCATGAACCGGTACATCGTGGGGGGCGCGCAGAACGTGGTGAGCTTGTAGTCCTCGACCTTCTGCATAAGCGTCGTCGGGACGAACTTCTTCATGTCGTAAGCGAACACCGTCGCGCCGGCTATCCACTGTCCGTAGATCTTGCCCCATCCGAACTTGGCCCATCCGGAGTCGGACACGCTGAGGTGCAGGGTGTTCTCTTTCACTTGCTGCCAGTACTTGGCGGTGATTATGTGGCCGAGGGGGTGCAGGAAGTTGTGGCGCACCATCTTCGCGAGACCCGTGGTCCCGGAGGTGAAGTAGATGAGCATCGTGTCGTCGTTCTGGGAAGCGTCATCGCCGGTTGGACGGATCCACTCATCCGAATATCCCGCGATCAGCGAGTCGAAACCGATCCACCCCTCGCGCTCGCCGGCGACGACGATGCGGTTCTTGATCGTCGGAGACTCGGGGAGAGCCTGTTCGACCTGGTCGATGACGTAGTCGTCGTCGACGCAGATCATCATCTCGACGCCCGCGCTCTCGACGCGGTAGATGATGTCCTTCTTGGTGAGCTGCAGCGAGCCGGGGATGATAATGGCGCCGATCTTGCACAGCGCTGTCGCACAAACCCAGTACTCCCAGCGACGTCGAAGCACGACCATGACGACGGAGCCTTTCTTGACCCCCAGGTCGCGAAACGCGTTTGCCGCCTTGTTGGAGAGGCGCATGAGGTCCGTGAACGTGAACGTCTTCTCGTCGCCGTCGTCGTCGCACCAGAGGAGCGCGCGTTTGTCGGGTTCGACCCGTGCCCACTCGTCAACGACGTCGTATCCGAAGTTGAAGTTCTCCGGCGCGACGATCCTGAAGTTCTCCGAGAAGTCCTCGTAGGAGTCGAACTCTATGCGGGGGCAGTACTTCTTGAGTATGTGATCCATGCTATGCGTCTCCGATTACTCCGCGATGATGGTGACGAACACCGCGGGCACGTCGCCCCCGCACTTCTGACCGTGCGGATGGGTGGGGTTGAAATAGATGCTGTCGCCAGCATTGAGCTCGAGCTCCTTGTCGTCGAACGTGACCAGGACGGTTCCCGAGAGCACGAGGTTGAACTCCTGTCCCGCGTGCGTGACCGGTTCGGCGGGTTCGTCCGAGGGGTCGAGCGTGACCATGAGGGGCTGCATGATCTTGTGGTTGAACCTCCAGGCGAGGTCCTGGTAGTAGTAGCCGGGATAGCGGTCGACGGTGCGTCCGCGCCCCGCCTTGACCACCTGGTAGGTGTCCAGCTTCGCGCCGGTACCAGTCAGGATCTCGGTGAAGTCGACTCCGAAGCGGCTGGCGATGTGGTAGATGGCCGAGATCGGGACATCCGCCCCGGTCTCCTCGTACGCCGCGTACGTCTCGGCGGAGACCCCCAGCTCGGCCGCGAGCTCCTCGCGGGAGATGTCGCACGACTCGCGAAGCCCCTTGATGCGAAGGCCGATCTCTTTGAAGTCGGTCGTCATGGCCGGATTCCTTTCCTAGCTCTCCATGCCCAGTGCGAGCGCCTTGCGGTTGGGCTCGAGCAGCTGCTGACGTTTGGGAGGGATGCACTTCACGACGGCGGCGTCCAGCGCCTCGGCGCTGCAGAAGCCGACCTCTTTGAAGAGCTTGCCCATGAGGATGACGTTCGCGAGTCCCTTGAGGCCGTTCTCCTCTGCAAGCTGGGTCGCAGGAACCTTGAAGACCTTGATGTCGTCACGGGCGGGAACGTTGGGCACCATCGTGCTGTCGATGATGACCGTGCCGCCGGGGACGACATCGAAGATGAACTTGTCGAGAGAGGGCTGGTTCATCGCGATGAGCACGTCGGGCTCGAGCACGAGCGGCGATCCGATGGGCTCGTCGGAGAGACACACGCTGCAGTTCGCGGTGCCGCCGCGCATCTCGGGACCGTACGAGGGAAGCCACGAGAGCTCGCGGCCCTCGATGAGGCCGGCGCTGGCAGCGAGTTTGCCTGCGAACAAGACGCCCTGACCTCCGAAGCCTGCCAGAAGCATGTTGATCGGTTCTGCCATTACTGAGCACCCCCCTCGGTGGAGACGGCGGCCTCTTCGACGCTCTGGAAACCTTCCGCCTTCACGTCCTTGTACACACCGAGCGGGTAGTACGGAAGCATATTGTCGCGCAGCCACTGCAGGGCGTCCTGAGGAGAGAGGCCCCAGTTCGTCGGGCACGTGGAGACGACCTCGATGAAGGTGTAGCCCACGCCTTCGATCTGGTACTCGAACGCCTTCTTGATCGCCTTCTTTGCCGCGCGCACGTTCTTGGGCGAATCCACGGTGACGCGCTGGGCGAAGGCCACTCCGTCGAGCGTGGAGAGAAGCTCGGCGACGCGAACCGGGAAGCCGGCGCTGCTCACATCGCGGCCGTAGGGGCTCGTCTGGGTGATCTGCTTGGGCAGGGACGTGGGCGACATCTGTCCGCCCGTCATGCCGTAGATGGCGTTGTTGATGAAGATGACGGTGATGTGCTCGCCACGCGTGGCGGCGTGCACGGTCTCTGCCATGCCGATCGATGCGAGGTCGCCGTCGCCCTGGTAGGTGAACACGACGTTGTCGGGCATGACGCGCTTGAGAGCGGTCGCCACCGCGGGCGCGCGTCCGTGCGCGGCCTGCACCATGTCGCAGGCGAAGAAGTCGTATGCCAGCACCGAACAACCGACGGGGGCAACTCCCACGGTCGTTCCCTCGACCCCGAGCTCGTCGAGGGTCTCGGCCACGAGCCTGTGCACGATGCCGTGCGTGCAGCCGGGGCAGTATGAGAACTGTGCGTCGGTCAGAGCGGCGGGGCGCTCGAATATGGTCTCCATCAGCGGGCACCTCCAACAGTCGCTGCGTTCTTCTCGGCGACGCGCTCGATTGCGGCAAGCGTCTCCATCGGAGTGGGGATGATGCCTCCCGTACGGCCGAAGAACTCGACCGGGCGACGCCCTCCGACGACCAGGCGCACGTCGTCGACCATCTGTCCCATGTTCATCTCGACGGTGAGGAACGCCTTGGCGTTTTCCACCGAGCGCTCGATGACGTCGGTCGGGAACGGCCAGAGCGTGATGGGTCGGATGAGACCCGCCTTGATGCCCTTCTCACGGGCCTTGTTCACGGCGCTGCGGGCGATGCGGGCGGTCGCGCCGAACGCAACCAGCACGATCTCGGCATCCTCGACGAGGTACTCCTCGGCGCGCTGCTCACTCGCCTTGATGGCCTCGTAGCGCTCGAAGCGCTCGATGTTGGTGCGCTCGAGGTCGTCGGGGGAGAGGTAGAGGGAGTTCACGATGTTGTGGGTGCGAGCGCCCTTGTGACCGGTTACCGCCCAGGGCTTCTCGGGAAGGTCGGTCTTGCGCTCGGGGAGGACCACGGGCTCCATCATCTGGCCGAGCATTCCGTCGGCGAGGATCATGACCGGGGTGAGGTACTCGTCGGCGAGGTCGAACGCCTTGTACACGTAGTCGGACATCTCCTGGACGGTCGACGGTGCGAGCACGATCAGGTGGAAGTCGCCGTGTCCGGTCGCCCGCGTGGCCTGCCAGTAGTCGGACTGCGAGGGCTGGATGCCGCCGAGGCCGGGGCCGCCGCGCTGCACGTTGATGATGACGCCCGGCAGATCGGCGCCCGCCATGTACGAGATCCCCTCGCCCTTGAGCGAGATGCCGGGCGAGCTTGAGGAGGTCATCGCTCGCGCTCCGGCAGCTGAGGCGCCGTACACCATGTTGATCGCGGCGATCTCGCTCTCGGCCTGCAGGTAGGTGCCGTTCTCCTTGGGCATGCGCTTGGCCATGTAGGCCGCGAGCTCGGTCTGCGGCGTGATGGGATAGCCGAAGAAGAACCGGCATCCCGCGCGTATGGCAGACTCGGCGAGCGCCTCGTTGCCCTTCATCAATACCTTCTCGGACAACCTCATCACTACCTTTCGACCGTGATCGCCACGTCGGGGCACATCAGCGCGCAGTTCGCGCACGCGGTGCACTGCGACTCATCCATCAAACGGGCGGGGTGGTATCCCTTGTCCGTCATCTTCTCGGGGTCCAGGGCGATGATGTTGCGCGGACAGACGTCGACGCAGAGCCCGCAGCCCTTGCAGTAGTGTTCATCGACGATGATTCTCGACATTGCTACATAACCTCCTCGTCCACCCCGGGGGCTTCTTCCCAAGGGGTTCGAACGTAGACCTCGATAGGATAGGCGTTCTCTATATAGGTGGCGGCACCCGGTGTGTCCGAGAATCGGTCAACGAGCCGCCTGGGTACCGTGGTGTACACCAGGGGAAGCGAGAGGAGCGCGGCGGTCTCCCGTGCGTACGCCATCGAGGCAAGCACGGTCTCGGCAGTCGTCTCGTCGCGCAGATGCGAGTTGTTCACGACGCCTGTGGCCTTCAGGTGCGACGCCGCCTGGATCTCCCGTAACAGCTCGACGGCCTCAACGGGGGTCGTGGTGAGGTTTCGGTAGCGGTTGATCACGTAGAGCAGGTCATAGTCGATCGACTCGAGGTTGCGCGAGTAGCGGCCGAGCGTCGTCGCGCCGACATCGTCTCCGCCGACATCGAGGATGACCGCGCCGCTCGTCTCGAACGCGGAGTAGACCGCGGCCGGTAGCGATGGAGACTCGACCGTGGTCCCGGCGAACGTCGGTGCGATCACGCGGACGCCATGCTCGGAGAGCAGCTTCGCATGATCGGATGAGCGAAAGTACGGGTTGACCACGTCCAGGTCGACCAGCGTTACCTCGGAATGCGTCTTGGCGAGGTCGAGGGCGAGGTTGACCGAGAGGTTGGTCTTTCCGCAGCCGTAGTGTCCGGTCACGATTGTGAACCGCTTGATGTCCGGCATGCCGCGCATCCTACCTCCTCCTCCGCACATTCCCCCAAGGGTGCACGCGGTCGGCCGCGATCCGTTGGTGCGGGATACGGTGCTGCCGTCCGATGGGCTTCTCGACGGGTCCGCCCAGGGGGTTGGTGCGAGCCCGGGCGAGTATGGCGGTTACAATAGTGAGACTTATCCGAGTATAGCGCGCCTTAACAGCACCGCGAAATTCCACGAGTCCACGGGCTGCCGAGCAGCGGTGGACGGTACACGACCAGCTCACCGCTTGGGAGGAGACTTACATGGAACCGAACATCGCAGAGGTCGCCGGCAGGATCCGCTCCCTCCGAGAGGACATGGATCTCACCATGCAGGAGATGGCCGAGGCGACCGGTCGCACCGTCGCGGAGTATGCCGAGATGGAAAGCGGCGAGCAGGACCTCTCCTTCACCTTCCTGTACCGATGCGCCGAGCGGTTCGGCGTGGATATGATCGAGCTCCTCACCGGCGAGGGTCCCCACCTCACGGGCTACTCGGTCGTCCGTAGCGGCGAGGGATTGTCGATCAAGCGTCGGGCGGGCTTCGAGTACCGACACCTCGCACCGACCTTCAAGCACAAGCTCTGCGAGCCCTTCTTCGTGACTGCTCCCTACAAAGCAGAGGAGCAGGACCTGCCGATCCACCTCTCCCGACACGGCGGCCAGGAGTTCAACTACATCGTCAGCGGGAACATGCGATTCGCATATGAGGGACATGTCGAGGAGCTCGGAGCCGGAGATGCGCTGCTCTACGACTCGGGCCGCGGCCACGGAATGATCGCGACGGGGGGCGCGCCTTGCACGTTTCTGGCGATCGTCCTCAAGGAACACGACGCGGAAATCCGCTAGCGACACGCGATACGCGGCACCGACCGCGCCGAGGGAGAAGGGCACCCCATGCGAGACATAAACCTGAGATATGTCGATGAGACATATGACGAGAACGGCATACTGAACCACTTCGGGCTCCACTACCCCGACGACTTCAACTTCGGCTACGACGTCGTCGACGACATCGCGAAGAACGACCCCGACCGCCCCGCGATGGTCTGGTGCAATCCCGAGGGCGAGACGCACTCGTTCACCTTCGCGGAAATGAAGCACTGGTCCGACAAGACGGCCAACTACCTCTCCTCGCTCGGCATCGGTCGAGGAGACACGGTCATGGTCATCCTGCGTCGCCACTACCAGTTCTGGTTCACCACCGTTGCGCTCCACAAGCTGGGAGCGGTGGTGGTCCCCGCGACATTCATGCTTAAGGAGCACGACCTCGAGTACCGCATCAACAGCGCCTCGGTGAAGGCCCTCATCTGCACCTCGGTCGGGGATATCGCCCAGACTGCGGAGAACGTGGCGGCGGACTGCCCCTCGCTCGAGACGATGATCATCGTCAACGGTGCCGGTGGCGGAACCATGGTCGAGGCGGGCGACGACACTGTCGGCTCGGTACTCAGCGGCCCGGAGAACATCTGCGCGGCGCGTATCGAGCGCGAGGGTTGGCTCGACTTCAACGCCGGCGTGTCTGCGGCATCGGAGGAGTTCGAGCGCGTCGAGACGGCCGTGGCCGACCCGTCGCTCATGTACTTCTCCTCAGGGACGACCGGCAACCCGAAGATGGTCCTGCACGACGGGGCGTATCCTCTCGCCCACATCCCGACCGCGAAGCACTGGCACAACGTGCAAAGCGACGGGGGGATCCATTTCACCATCGCCGACACCGGCTGGGGCAAGGCGGTCTGGGGCAAGCTCTACGGCCAGTGGCTCATGGAGGCGTGCGTCTTCACGTACGACTTCGACCGCTTCAAGCCGAGCGAGATCCTCGGGTTCATCCAGGAGTACAAGATCACCACGCTGTGCTGCCCCCCGACGATGTATCGCCTCATGATGCAGGAGGGAATCGACGACTACGACCTCTCCTCGCTGTGCTACTGCACCACCGCCGGCGAGGCGCTCAACCCCGACCTCTTCGAGGGGTGGAGGGAGCACACGGGGCTTATGCTCACCGAGGGCTTCGGTCAGACGGAGACGCCGATCGTCGTGTGCAACACCGTGGGAATGGTGCCCAAGCCCGGGTCCATGGGCAAGCCGTCTCCCCAGTACGTCGTGGAGATCCATGACGATGCGGGGAAACGATGCGCACCCGGCCAGACCGGCGAGGTGGTCATCAAGATCGACCCGCGCCCGGCCGGCATCATGATGTGTTACTACCGAGCCGAGGCGAAGACGGCCGAGGCGATGCACGACGGCTGGTACCACACCGGGGACACCGCGTGGGCGGATGAGGACGGGTACTTCTGGTATGTGGGACGTAACGACGATGTGATCAAGTCGTCGGGCTACCGCATCGGCCCCTTCGAGATCGAGAGCGTCCTCCTCGAGCATGACGCGGTGCGCGAGTGCGCCGTCACCGGCGTGCCCGACCCGGTCCGAGGCGCGGCGGTGAAGGCGACCATCGTGCTAAACGACGGCTACGTTCCCGGCGAGGAGCTGGTGAAAGAGTTGCAGTCCTGGGTGAAGAAGCGCACGGCGCCCTACAAGTACCCGCGCGTCATCGACTTCGTCGAGTCGCTGCCCAAGACGGTCAACGGGAAGATCCGCCGTGCAGCGATCCGCGACAACGACGCCGGAAATCGCGAGGAGTAGGACATGGCCGACTCACATGAGAACGATCCTCTTCACGGCGTGACCCTCGAGACTATCCTGCGGAAATTGGTCAACAAATACGGCTGGCCGGGACTCGCGAAGAGGATCGACATCAATTGCTTCAAGAGCGACCCGAGCATCAACTCGTCGCTGAAATTCCTGCGCAAGACCCCATGGGCCCGCAAAGAGGTCGAGGACCTCTACGTGAATTCGAAGTTCTGGACGCGCGACTAGGCTCGTCTCACCAAGCGGGTTGTCTCACGGGGAACTGGATCTCGGTGAGGGTCTCCTCCGGCGGGACGTTCTCGTCGGACATATAGATCTCGTGAGGTGGCCCGACGACGGAGTGTCCGTTCTCCTCGATCCACTTGCCCAGCGCGTCGTAAGCCGGGCCCACCGTGTCGTACGGCCCCTTGTGAACGGTGGAGGCGACGGTCTCGCCTTTGCGAACCTCCACCCCGACGCCGTCCACGTCCGGAGGGGCCTCGATCGCGCCCGGCGCGAGAGGAGCCCAGAGCTCCCAGCGAGACAGCTCGTCATGCCCCGGTTGGGGCATGGTGAAGTACGTGGCCCCGGGCATGCCGGCAGGCGTGAGTCCGTGGCGGCCGATCCACTGGTAGAGCTTCTGGAACGCCTCGGGGATGCGGCTGTACGACCCCTGCATCGGGATGTAAGCAACCGTCATCGGTTCGGTCTGCTTGATTTCCGCGACAAACATCGAACATCGCCTCCAAGACCTCGGGTACCTTCTCGACTCAGACGGTATGTACCCGTGAGGAGGGCATTCATCGGCTGAGAACACCGAATCCGTAGCCTTGTGCCCGCAGGCCTGCGATCGCGGAGTCGAGAGCTTGGGTGTCGCTCGACGAGACTCCGTGCAGCAGGTAGATCGCTCCGGGGTGGCTGCCTGAGAGGATGCGCTCGACCGTAACGTCGACGGGAGGCTGATCGTCCACGACCCAGTCGCGGTGCGCGAAGCTCCAGAACACGCTCTCATACCCGAGTGACTGCGTGATCCAGAGCGACAGGGGAGAGTACTCGCCCATTGGCGGTCGGAAGACCTTCGACATCTGCGCCCCCGTGACCTCGGTGAACGCGGCGGCAGTCTGCGTGAGTTGTGCGGCGAATGCTGCGCGGTCGCCCGACAGCGACGGCATTGAGGGATGCGTGGAGCTGTGGTTCCCCACAACGTGCCCTTCTCGGACCATGCGCCTCACGAGGTCGGGGTTGTTCCTGATGTAGGACTCGGTCACGAAGAAGGTCGCATGCACCCCGTTGCGCGCAAGCGCGTCGAGAATCGCCGGAGTGTTGCCGTTCTCGTAGCCCTGGTCGATCGTCAGGTACACGAGCGCGGGGTTGGGGCCGATGGCGCGACCGCCGTATGTGGAGAGGAGCGCGCTCGCTCCCGACGCGAAGCCGGGAACCGAGTGGGTCGTGTTCTTGGTGTACCACCAGCTGCGCACGGCGTTGTCAGTCGGTGCGCCGGGGGTGGTCGGGACGGGGGCGGGTAACACCACGGTCCCTCGCGTGGTGTAGGCGAGTGATATCCATCCGTCTCCCGACTTCAGGCGGCCCCATCCGCCGGATTCCTCAACGATCGTATAGACCTCGCCTCGGTGGACGACCGAGACCACGGGGTATTGGGTGCCGGGACCGGTTCGCACGTTGAGGTCTGCGGCGGTGACGGTGACCGTGTACCCGGAAGGTGCGGGAACAGGCGCGGGCGGCGGGGTGGGGACCGGAACGGGAGTGACCGGCGGAGTCGGGGTCGATGTCGGGGTGACAGTCGGCTCCGGTGTGGCTGTGGGTTCCGGCGTCGAGGTCGGGACAGGGGAGACGGATGGTTCGTCAGACGCGACCGGTTGGACGGGTCTTGGTGTGTTCCGCGAATAGACGTAACACCCAGCACCTGCGAGAAGCAGGGCGACCACAATACCCAGGGCAACACGGCGTCGGACTGACATCGCTCCCCCAATCAGCACCAGTGAGGTCAGAGTATCACCTCCGACCTGCCTGTCCCGACAGCGCCCCAGCGCTGCCGCGCAGGGTCATCGCGGCGTCCTCTTTCGAGGGCGCTCTCTCTAACCGAACCGAACGCACCGCATCGACATCGATGCCATCTCGATCCCTATGTAAGGGAAGGAGACTGTGTCCTCGTTGGTCCGCATGGCAGCAGGGTAGAGGAGGGGCAGGTAGTGGTCGGTCGTGGGCACCGAGAGGCGGGCGGCGCGTCCGGCGGACTCGAAGTCGATCAAAGCGTCTCCGTCCGAACGCTCCAAGGCATCGGCTACCCATGCGTCGAACTCGATCGCCCAGGGATGCGGCGTCGCATCGGGACTCCAGTCGACTCCCGCGAAGCTGTGGACGATGTTGCCGCTTCCCACCACGAGAACGCCACGATCGCGCAGCGAGGAGAGTCGACGTCCCAGGTCCCAGTGGCCCTGCGGCGGTAGGGACATGTCGAGCGAGAGCTCGAACACCGGCACGTCGGCATCGGGCCACATATGTCGGAGTACCGACCAGGACGCGTGATCAAGCCCCCAAGTGTCGTCTCCGACGACCTCGGGTGCCAGCTCGCTCACGAGAGCTGCGTGCTTGGGCGAGCCCTTGGCGGGGTACTGGACCTCGTAGAGCTCCTCCGGAAAACCTCCGAAGTCGTGGATCGTACGCGGCTCCGCGTTGGTGAGAACGCGGGTACCGTGTGTGAGCCAGTGCGCTGAGACGACCATAATCGCCTCGGGTCGGGGCAGATCCTTCGCAAGATGAGCGAGCGATCGGGTGAACTCATTGTCAGCGAGGGCGTTCATAGGGTTGCCGTGCCCGAGGAAGAGAGCGGGCATTCTTGTCGCAGATTCGGACATTCGTTGCCTCCTGTCAGAGGTATCGGCGTGTGTTGTGCATTCCCTTCATAGCAGGAGGAATACCCGTGGGGTTGGGATTCATTGGAAGCACACGGAAACGCCCGCCCCGCGAAGGGACGGGCGTCGGCTTGATTGGAGAGCGCAGGGTCAGTTGCCGTACTCGATGCTGATGCGGTTGAACCTCTCGATGAGTGCATCGATGTCGAGCGCCTTCTTATCGTTGCCGGAGACGTCGAGGATGATCCCGCCCTCGTGCATCATCGCGAGGCGGTTTCCGTACTCGACCGCGTGACGAAGGTTGTGGGTGACCATGACCGTGGTCAGCCCCTTCTCCTCGACCAGTTTATGAGTGAGGTCCATGATCGTCTGCGCGGTCTTGGGGTCGAGAGCGGCCGTGTGCTCGTCGAGGATGAGGACCTTGAGCGGAGTCATCGTCGACATGAGCAGTGCCATCGCCTGACGCTGTCCTCCCGAGAGGGACCCCACAAGGGAATCGAGCTTGTTCTCGAGTCCGAGGCCCAGCAGCTCGAGCTCGGTCCGGTAGTACCCGATGCGCTGCCGATCGGTGCCCCACGAGAGACCGAACGGGCGTCCCTTATTGTCGGCGAGCGACATGTTTTCGAGGATGGTCATCTCAGGGCAGGTTCCCGCCGCGGGGTCTTGGAACACGCGGCCGATGGTGCGGTATCGCAGGTGCTCCTTCATCGAGGTGACGTCCTCCCCATCGAGGAGGATCGTGCCGGCGTCGATAGGGATGCTCCCGCAGATGATGTTGAGCAGCGAGGTCTTACCCGAACCGTTGCTTCCGATGACGCAGAGGAACTCGCCTCGGGCGATCTCGAGGTTGAAGTTCTTGAAGAGGCACGACTCGTTTACAGTGCCCGCGTTGTAGTACTTGTCGATCCCGATGAGACTAAGCATCGCCCTTCACCTTCTTCTTGCGCTCCATTCCGAGCACCAGGATTACGAACAGGATCAGCGCGGTGATGAGCTTCATGTCGGTAGCGGTCAGGCCGTAGAGAATGGCGAGAGCGATCGCGCCACGGTAGATGATCGATCCAACGATGACGGCCGAGGTCGCCTTGACCTTGCGAGCGTTGCGGAAGAGGCTCGTGCCAATGATCACGCTTGCCAAGCCGATGACCACGGTGCCGGTTCCGAGCGTGATGTCGAAGACGCCCTGCCATTGGGTCATCACGCATCCGGCGAGCGCTACGAGACCGTTTGCAATCGAAAGGCCGATGATCTTGACGGTGCCCTTGTCCTTGGCGAGCGTCGTTACCAGCGTCGGGTTGTCTCCGACGGCACGAAGCAGGTATCCCGACTTCGTCTTGAGGTACAGGTCGATGAGCACCTTGGTGACGAGCGCGATGATCGCGATGATCAGGAGTGCTGCGTACGGCTGGAGCGCAGCCGGCAGTACCTCATCGACGAAGTGATTTGAGAAGATCGTGTCGACGGTGAATATCGGCACGTTCGCCTTGCCCGTGATGCGCAGGTTGATCGTGTAGAGCGCCGTCATCATGATGATGCTCGCGATGAGGTCCCTGATCTTGAACTTCACGTGGATGATGCCGGTGAGCATCCCCGCCACCGCACCCGCCGCGAATGCGACGGGCAGGGTGAGCAGGGGTGACAGTCCGGAGGTGATCATCGCCACCGTGATGGCGCCGCCGAGCGGGAAGCTCCCGTCGACCGTGAGGTCGGGGAAATCGAGGATCTTGTACGTGATGTAGACACCCATCGCCATGATGGCGTAGATGATTCCTTGTTCGAAGACGCCGAGCAGAATGGGCATGTCGTTAGTCCGCCTGAATCTCGGTGAATACCTCGGCCGCGCGGTCGCGGGCCGACTGGGGGATCTCGATGCCGAGCTTCTTGATCGCGGCGTCGTTCAGGTAGAGGCTGGTCTCCGCGAGGGCCTCGAAGGGCATCTCGCTGGCCTTCGCCTCGCCCTTGAGGATCTTCGCGGCCATCTTGCCAGCCTGCTGGCCCAGGGCGTAGTAGTCGATGCCCTCGCCGGCGATGCAGCCGATCTTGACCTGCTCGACCTCGCTGCCGAAGACGGGGACGCCGGCGTCGAACGCCTTGTCGAGGATCGTAGGCATCGCGCTCACGATCGTGTTGTCGGTGAGCGTGGCGAGACAATCGACCTTGCTGAGAAGGGCGTCTGCAGCGCCGGGGATGTCGGCGATGGTGTTGACTCCGACGAGCTCGAGCTTGAAGCCGTACTGGTCGACCAGGGCCTCGTAGTCCTTGATCGCGGCCTCGGAGTTCGCCTCGCTCGTCGTGTAGAGGATGCCGACGGTCTTGGCTTCGGGGAGGATCTCCCTGATCATCTTGAGCTGCGACTCGATGGGGAGGGCGTCGCTCACTCCGGTGACTTCGCCTGCGGGGCTGCCGTCGGCTTTCGCGAGCTCAGCCGAGATCGGGTCGGTGATGGCACCGAACACGACGGGAATCCCGCTCTTGGAGGAGGCGTTGAATGCGCTCTGCGCGCTCGGGGTTGCGATCGCGTAGATGAGGTCGACGTTCTGAGTCACGAAGTTCTGGGCGATCTGGGTCGCGACAGCCGTGTCGGCCTGGGCGTTTTCGAACTCGACGGTGAGGTTCTCGCCCTCGACGATTCCCTCGTCCGCCAACGCGTCGAGGAAGCCCTTGCGCGTGTTGTCCAGGGCTCCGTGTTCGGCGAACTGTGAGATGCCGATCGTGTAGCTCTTGTCATCGGTCGTCGAGGCGGTGTCGTCGGATGATTTTCCGCATCCGACGAGCATCCCGGCGGCCAGGGTCAGTGCCAGCAGACTGGTAAGCAACTTCTTCATCAGTGATCCCTTATCGCGTCGCTAGTATGTACGTTCTACCCGATGGATTGGATATAGCGCTAGTTTGCACTAATTTCAGTGAATATTTCTGTAGCGCGTGTCTTTAGTGCATCGGAAAACGTGATTTTGAGATTCTTTGCCACGGCCTCGTTGAGATAGAGGCTGCTCTCCTT
>CAZMJV010000009.1:16203-21885 GCA_964566905.1 uncultured Coriobacteriia bacterium
GTCTCGATCGTGAAGCCGTATTTACCGGCGAGAGACTCATAGACCTTGACGGCCGATTCGGAGTTGACCTCGCTCGTCGTGTAGAGGATCCCGATCGTCTTTGCGTCCGGCATGACCTCGCGGATCATCTTGAGCTGGGCCTCGACGGGGAGCGCGTCGCTCACGCCCGTGACTTCTCCCGCGGGGCTACCGTCCGATTTCGCGAGGTCTGCTGCGATGGGATCGGTGATCGCGGTGAATATCACCGGGATGCCCGCCTTGGAGGCGGCGTTGAACGCGCTCTGCGCGCTGGGGGTCGCGATTCCGCAGATGAGGTCCAGGTTCTGCGTCACGAAGTTCTGAGCGATCTGGGTGGCCGTCCCCATGTCGGCCTGGGCGTTCTCGCGGATGACCGTGAGGTTCTTCCCCTCGACGAAGCCCTCCTCGGCCAAGCCGTCGAGGAACCCGTTTGCGCAGTTGTCCAGTGATGCGTGCTCTGCGAACTGCGAGATGCCGATGGTGTACTCGCCCTCGACGAGATTCGAGTTCCCCGAGACGACCGGGGTCGTCTCAGATGCTGCATTGCTGCAACCGGCCAGCATCCCCGCCGCGAGCGACAGGCTCAACAGGCTCGCTACCAACTTTCGTTTCATGTTCGTTCTCCTTCTTTCCGCAGGTCGTCCGACGTTTTTCCGTTTGGACGGGAAAACAAAAAGCCCCCGTCCCTCAAGGGACGAGAGCTAAGACTCCCGCGGTACCACCCTCGTTGCCGAAGAATCTCTCCTCCGACCACTCGTCTCGCAATGCTCAGGCAGAAATCCCTTTCACACGCGGTCCCCGATATCGGTGGGCCTCCGCCAGGACTAATAGGTGTGCACGCCGTTGTCCTGGGGTCTCAAGGGTCCATTCCGCCGATCGCTCATGCCGGGTTCCCACCATCCCCGACTCTCTGTCGTTTCGCGTACCGGAGTACTACTCCCCATCAAAGACCTTGCTATGCGATTGCCGAGCACGTTAGCACTTCGGGAAACGCCATGCAACACCACTCGGTTGACAGAATCGTTATCTGCGCAGGTAATGGGGTACATGCGGGATATGCGGGCGGTGTGAGCGGGCAGGCGGTCGTCGCCGGACTCTCGGGGGTAACTTTGGTGAGCGTCGAAGCGCGCAGCGGTATGGATCGCGTGGCCTTGGTCGCAAAGCTCTCCGTGGGCGTCGTCTTCGCGTGGAACGTGCAGTGCGCGATCCGGTTCCTGATGGACCCCGGCGCCTATTCTCCCGGCCTTGAGCTTTCCGGCGTGACTGGTGAAGCGGTCGTCCAGGCCCTCGGCATTCTCTTCCTCATGTGGAACGTCACGTATATACCGGTGCTCGTCGACCCACGCATCCATCGGGCGATCTTCGCCGTCGTACTTGTCCAGCAGGCGATCGGTTTGGTGGGCGAGAGCGTGCTCTCGTACAACCTTCCGCCGGGGCACGAGGTTCTGATGGGAAGTCTCGCGCGGTTCATCGCCTCAGATGCGATTGGGCTCGTGGTGATGGGTGCAGCGTACGTCTATCTGCGCGTGTCCGATGCGCGCGCGGCTGCGAATGAAGGGTGAAACATGGACAAGCTCGAGGCTCAGTCACTTTGTTTCTGTCCGACATGCCCGACGTACTTCGACTGCGGCGAGCCGCTCGCCTTCTGCTTCTATGAGGATGAGCGGAGCAGCTGCATCGCGGTCGACCAGGGATGTATCTGCCCGAGCTGCCCGGTGCACGAGGACGAGCAGTTCAAGTTGACGCTGTACTGCATATCGGGGAGCGAAAAGGCCCGCATGGGCTGATTTGGAGGCGAGGAGTCGATGATGTCGAGAGCGTGGGACTACGAAGCCGATCTCGTGGTGGTGGGAAGCGGCGCGGCAGCACATGCCGCGGCGATCGCTGCTCGAACGAACGGCGCAACGGTGATCATGGTCGAGAAGGCCGCGAGTCACGGAGGCACGACGATGCGTTCGGGCGGGGGGTTCTGGATCCCCAACAACCGGTTCCAGAAGGAACACGGAATCGTCGACTCGAAGGACGATGCCGTCCGATATATGGCGCGCTACTCGTATCCCCAGCTCTTCAATCCTGACGACCCGATGCTGGGACTTCCCGAACATGAATACGAACTGATCAGCACCTACTACGACCGCGCCTCCGAGATGGTCGATTTCATGCTGGAGAAGGGTGCGGTGAAGCCGACCCCCGAGATCAACTGGACCGGGCAGCTTCAGATCGATTACCAAGAGGGCATACCCGAGAACAAGGGCATCCGCGGCCGGGTCCTTTATTCACAGAACCCCGAGGGGAAGATGTCTTACGGCAACGAGCTGGTCCGCCAGTTGCATGAGTGGGCGGAGGCTCACGAGATCCCACTCGTGCTCGGCCATCGTGTGTCGCGCATCTTGAGAGACGATGATGGCCGTGTCATCGGCGTCGAGGCGACCGGGGGCGACGGCGCGGTCATCACGTTCCATGCCAAAAAGGCGGTCATGTTCGGTTCGGGCGGATACACCCACAATCCCGAGCTCATGCTTCGGCTTCAGCGAGGTCCCCACTTCGGCGGCTGTGCAGCGCCTTCGAACACGGGCGACTTCTTCTACCTCGCCACCGAGATCGGTGCGATGCCCGCCAACACCGCAGGCGCATGGCGCGCGGAGATCGTCCTCGAGCAGGCTCTCTCCAACCCGGACGGTGTACACAACGTCTTCTACGTGCTCGGGGACAGCATGCTCGAGGTCAACAAGCGCGGCCTCCGGGTGATGGACGAGAAGCGAAACTACACCGACCGGACCATGGTTCACTTCGTCTGGGACCCGAATCGTGCCGAGTGGACGAACATGCTCATCTTCTGGATATACGACGATCGCACTGCCACCCTCTGGCAGGGCTATCCGCCGCTGCCCCCGCAAGGAGCGAAGGCTCCTTACGTGATCACCGCCGATACGCTGGACGCGCTTGCCGTCGCGATTTCGGACCGTCTCGACCAGCTCTCCCCGCACATCGGCGGATTCAGTCTGGACCCGTCCTTCTCAGCGAACCTCGAGGCGACGGTCGCGCGGTTCAACCGTTTCGCTGAGACGGGCGTGGATGAGGACTTTCAACGGGGGGAGTTCGCCTACGACCGGGAGTGGACGACGTTTCCGCCAGTCATCCCCGGTGCGCAGTGGCCCCCGGAAGGCTCGAAGAACATCACCATGTACCCGCTCTCAGCGCAGGGGCCGTACCACGCGATGATCCTCGCCCCCGGCACCCTCGACACCAACGGCGGCCCGATGATCGACTCGAGAGCCCGAGTGCTGGACACGCACGGCGAACCGATCCCAGGATTGTACGGGGCAGGAAACTGCATTGCCTCGCCGACGGCTAACGCCTACTGGGGTGCCGGGAGTACCATCGGCCCCGCCATGACGTTCGGCTACATCGCGGGACTCGACGCGACGACGAATCGGTGAGGTCTTAGAGCCGCCACTTTTCTTACTTGACGATGACTTGGCCGGTCATCGACGGGTGGATGGTGCACTTGAAGGGGAACGTGCCCGCTGACTTGGCCGTCCACGTCACCGATTCGCCGGGCGCCTGATTCCCAAGGGGTTGCCCTTCGATGCTGACGTCGTGTGTTGTCGAGTCGATGTTCGAGAATGTCACGACGTCGCCGACTTTCACCGTCAGCTCACTCGGAAAGAATTCGAGATTCTGCTCAACGATCGTAGTCCCGCCGGTGGGTGTCTCGCTCGACGTCCCTCCCGTGGTTCCGTCACCGCTGTTCGTGCCGGTGCCTGTTGTTCCGCTCGAACACCCCGCCAGCGCCAAGGCCAGCAGCGCTGCAAAACAAATCGCGATGACGCCGAGCCTGGTGTTTCGCTTCATGACACGTCACCATCCCACGTCAAACGCCGCGAAGCCTTGTGACTCCGCCCATGGATTCGGTGTACCCAGAATCGGCGCTCGAGCGGTACGGGATTACGTGTCGAGGGAGAATGCAGCCACGCTTATCTCCGGATGACCCTCCCGAGCAACGGGGATTTCACTTCGATCGCATGCTCGGGGCACATCTCTTGGCAGCAGTAGCACCGTATGCAGCGCCCGTAGTGGTGCTCGGGGACCTTCGAGCCGTCTCCCTCGGGGAAGTCGACCGCCTTCGGCGTCACTGGGCACACTTTCACGCACGTCCCGCAACGAGTGCACCTCTCGTGGACTATGTAGGGACGAGGCGCGAGCAGTCTCCGACCGATCCGCGAACCGAATCCCCCTCCGGTCGTCGAGGCCGGGTCTCTATTCGCGACGAAGTCGGCGAGTTCGGGCAGGTCATCGCCGACTATCTCGATGTCGCTCATCGTTCCGAGACCGAGCCGGTCTCCTTGGACGATCGTCCCCACCAGGTTCGGATCGAGCCCCATGATGCGGCATCCGACCACGTCGACGGCGACGAGGTCGTCCGAGATGATCAGGACTCCCGCGAATCGAGGGTCGCCACTCCTCGGGCCGTTCCCCTCCATCGCGACGACCGCATCCATGACAGCAAAGCGCGGGCGGATCATGAGGTTGAGGTCGACGAGCATCTGGCAGAATCGATCGACATCGGGCATCTTCGCGTGGAACTCGCCCTTCAGCATCCCCGGGATACATCCGAACTGGTTCTTGACCGCTCCGGTCATGCGGGTCAGCGCGTGTGTCTTGAGCTTGGGAAGAGTCACTAGCCCGTCCGCTTCGAGGACCCCTTCGGCGATCGTGAATTGCTTGACCAGGGTTCCCTCGTGGAAGGGCACCTGGCGGCCATGGTGGAAGTCGGCCATCGGAATCCCCAGCGCATCCGCTCTGAGCGCGATGCCCGATTTCCGGCCTGCGCCCTCGGTGCTGCCGAATCCCGGGGAGTCGCCCCACGAAAGCACGGCCTCGGTGCTGGACAGCGCCTTCGCAACGGCCTCGAACACCGCGGGATTGGTCGTCACCGCCTTGTCGGGCGCACTCGCCACCAGGAGGTTCGGCTTGAGGACGATTCGTTCCCCCGCGTGGATGAATCGCCCGGCTCCTCCGATGAGGTCGATTCCGCGCAGAACTGCGGCATCCACAAGGGATTGGTCCTCGTACGAATCGCAGCGGACGACGGCCACTCTCGAAGTACTCATGCGCGCTCCTGACGGGGACGGGGTCGATGCCACCATTGTGACACTTCGCTAACGGAGGAGTCTCAAGTTCGCCTGCGCTCGGAGCCGGGGTATACACCTTGGGTCGGGGGATGTCCGGACTGCGACTTGGAGGTGTTTGCAATGGCGATCGTCCGCTGGGATCCATTCAGCGAGGTTTCGAGCATGCAAAGGGAGATGGACAGGTTGCTCGGTCGGCTCGGCACCGCGCGGACGGGTGATACCTCCGTCGCGTGGATGCCGAGGATCGACGTGAAGACCGGTGATAATGAGATGGTCGTATACGCCGAGATTCCCGGTATGAAGCCTGAGGACGTCGACGTCGAAGTGGCCGACGGAATCCTCACCATCAAGGGAGAGCGGAAGTCCGATGTCGAGGAGACCAAAGAGGGATGGCTGATCCGTGAGCGTAGCTACGGGATGTTCGAGAGGTCCCTTGCCCTTCCCGACGGCGTCGAGCCTGAGAAGGTGACGGCCGATTACAAGAACGGCCTGCTCGAGGTCCATGTCCCGAAGGCCCCAGAGGCTCTCA
>CAZMJV010000009.1:21985-26103 GCA_964566905.1 uncultured Coriobacteriia bacterium
GCCAGATCGCCCAGTTTGGCGGGAAGACTGGGGTCCGGTATGAACACGAACGCCTTTCCTTGCTGACGTTTGACGAGGTAGCCCTTCTCGGTGAGATCCAGAAGGTCGGTTCGAGCCGTCTGGTACACGATCCGGTGTTCGGCTTGGTGAGCGCTGATTCGAAATTCCGCGTCGGGGTGCAGGAGCGCCTTCGTGAGGACCGCTCTTTGCCGGTAGTTCAGCTGCTCGTCGCTGGCGAGGGCGCTGCGCAAGCCCTCTTCGGCTGCCTGGGTTCTGTTGATGTAGGCGAGAAGCTCGCTCACCGCGGCGGTGGTGAGCTCGAGGTGGGTGAGGATGTCTTCGCTTCCGTCGATCTCGCCGGGGATGACGACTCGTCGTTCCAGCTTTGAGAATCGGGTGGTTCCCTCCCTGAGATCCCCGTTGATCCATTTGAGCATCAGTAAGCTGGTGGGCAGGTAGCCGAGTACGGGGTTGCCGCGTTTGACCGAGAAGATACGCAGCATCTGGCGTGCGACGATCTCGTTCAGATCGGGGAGCGGTCGCCAATAACCCATCGCTGAGAGAATCATGTATCCCTTGATGGTGGCGGGCTCGGTGGGGTCCCCGGTGACGAGGTTTGCGTAGTCGCAAATTTCTTGGAGAATGTCGCGCCCTGCCGCGTCGCCATTAACGTTCTCCGGGTTTGCCGTACCCGCGAGGTTCGTTCTCCGATCCATACGAGGGACGTTGTCGAGGTCCACTCCGAATGTGGCTCTGTCGTAGAGGGCCTGGATCATTTCGGGAGAAAACGGTTGTGATGTGAAAGCGTCGAGCTCGCGCAGCATCTCGTACGAGTTTGAGACAAGGCGACCAGTGTTGGTCTGAGGGGAGAGGCGCTCCTGGAGCATGTGGGTCGCCCGAACCTCATCGACCACCACGCCGCCGAGCTGGCATACCGCGACGGCCTCTTGAATGCGCGAGTGCACGAGGAAGCGGTGTCCCTCGCGCTCCTCGACCACTCGATTGATGATCGAGTCGGAGTTGCAGTGCTTCTTGATGAATTGCAGGCGCCATAGGCCCTCGCGGTTGAGGGAATACCAGAAGGGACGACCGTCGATCGTCGGGATGGGGAACTCGGTCGCACCGAACCTCCTGATGGTGCCGAGAAGTTCCCAAGTCTCTTTAAGAGTCAATCCGGGAGGCAGCTGCCTTTCGGCGAGCTGATCCCAAGCCACGTAGTCGCGGACTGTCTCCTTTGCCAGCGCAGCCAGCTCAGGCTGTCGCAAGAACTCAACGGTACTACTAATACATTTAACTTCTGACATGTATACCTTCTAAAGAGTGGTCTTTATTACTAATAACTACGATATTGACGTTCAAATCGCAAGTCCTCAAGGTGGTATCAAGACACCGCCGGCAGAAATACAGGTGTCGAGGGTAAGGGAGGCGAGACGGCAGCACGCAATCCACGCGTGCAATTCAATTATCGATCGAGAGATCGAAGTTCGAGTCTGCGATCCGGCGGTCGCGCTCGACCTATCCAGTCATGTGACCACGGACTCGACGGATTGTCGAGGGCTACCGGGTCTCGAGACCAGTGAAAGGGGCACAGGGAACGATGAAACGGCCCTCCTGCAGAATTGCTGAGGCAGATCATGAATGAAAGAGAGCTCCTGTTCAATTCAGCGACATGGCTTGTGTGGATCGCTCCGTTCGCGGGCATCTTCGCGGCTTCGATCTCCAAGCGTCGCAACCCGCACGTGGATGGCGACCGGGTCCTCCGGCACGACTTACCGGCACGCATCACCCACTGGACGCACGGTCTCGGCACCGCAGCACTGCTGACCACCGGCATTCTCCTCGGTTTACTGCTCATGCCTGCGCTCGTCGGGAGCGGCAAGCCGGTATGGGCGGTCATGAACATCCACTTCTTCGCGGCCGTCGTGTTCCTGTTCGGCACCTTCTATTACGGGGCGAACACAATCCTGGCGCCGAAGCGCCTGGCGGAGCACCTCCCCACCAAGAACGCGATCGAGTACACGAAGCGCCACTACGGACTGCTCCTCGGGTTCAAGAAGTTCACCATGCCGCCGGAGGCCAAGTACTTCGAGTCCGAGAAGATGGCCTACATCATGGCGGCGGTCGCGACCGTGGCCATCATCGCGACCGGGTTCCTCAAAGTACTCGCGCACGCAGTAAATGTCCCGGTCGCAGTGATGGAGATCGCCACCCCCGTGCACGATATCGCGACGGTCGTAATGCTCGCCTTCTTCCTCGCGCACGTCTTCTTCGCCGCCATCGCACCGTTCTCGTGGCCTGTCCTGGGTTCGATGTTCACCGGATACGTCAGCCTCGAGCACGTGAAGCACGAGCACGCCGGCTGGCTCGAGGAGATCGAGGCGGCAGACGGCTCGACTCTGGAAGATGCCCGTCCCGCAGAAACGTCGGGTCACGCAGACCCTGAAAGGGTGTAGAGACATGTCAGACAAAGAAAAAATAGAAGAGAACGGCGCGTTCCCGGACGCTCAGTCGCCCTCTCGTCGCCAATTCCTCATGGGAGTCGGAGGAGCAGGTGCCGGAGTCATCGTGGCCGGCTCGCTCGGCGCGACGTTCCTGCTTCCCGACGACGTCTTCGCGATACCTGCGTCAGAGGGCTACATCCTCGTGGACAAACAGAAGTGCAGCGGCTGCACCAGCTGCATGCTCGCCTGCTCACTCACACACCATGGGATCACCAGTCAGTCTCTTGCGCGGATCCAGATCACCCAGAACCCCTATGGGAAATTCCCCGAGGACATCCAGATGTCCCAGTGCCGCCAGTGCCCGTACCCCGCGTGCGTCGAGGTCTGCCCAACCGGAGCCAACCACGTGGACACGGAGAACGGCAACGTCAGGACCATCGACGAGGGCAAGTGCATCGGATGCGAGCGTTGCGTCGCCGCGTGCCCCTTCACCCCCTCGCGCGCTCTGTGGAACTTCGAGGAGCGGCACGCGCAGAAGTGCGATTTGTGCACAGACACGCCGTTCTGGGACCACGAAGGCGGCCCTGAGGGCGTTCGTGCGTGCGAGTCGGTATGTCCGATGCATGCGATCACCTTCACCCAAGAGATCCCGGTGCAGAACGGCGACGGGTACAACGTCGACCTCCACACCGGAACCCCGTGGGATCCGAGGTTCTACGGTGCGGTAGGCGCCTCCGGCGTGCCCGGGAGCGGCAAGACCAACAAGTAGCGCACATCCACGGTCGCGCAGCGGCCTTATCCATTGCGGAGGTTCATGATGGGCAACGGTTATACAGGCAAGATCCTGAAAGTGGATCTAACGAGTAAGAAGGTCGAGGAGATCCCGACCGAGAAATATCAGAAGTGGGGCGGCGGTCACGGTATCGGCACGGCGGTGTTCTGGGACCTCTGTGAGGACAAGACGGTCCTCGGCACGGACCCCAAGAACGTCATCACGTTCATGACCTCGCCGCTCTCCGGGACGCTTGCGCCTTCAGTCTCGGGTCGTACCGAGGTGCAGGGCATCGGACTTCAGGGCTATCCGATCGGGTGGTTCACCCGATCCAACTTCGGAGGCAGGTTCTCCGCGCAGCTGAAATGGGCCGGCTGGGACGGCATCGCCGTCATGGGCAAGTCGGAGAGCCCGGTCTGGCTCAACATCGTCAACGGCAAGGTCACGTTCGAGGACGCAGCCGATCTCTGGGGTCTCGACACCTGGGAAACGCAGGAGGAGATCTGGGCATCGGTCGGCCGCGACAAGGGCGATTGGTCCGAGCTCGGCGGTTCCCGCGACGCCGGACGCAGCACGCAGCGTCCCGCCGTTGTCACGTGTGGTCCGAACGCTGAGAAGTACGGTCCGCTCGCGGCGCTGATCCACGACGCCGGAAACGGTGCCGGGCAGGGCGGTTTCGGCGGCGTCTTCGCATCGAAGAACCTCAAGGCGATCAGCGTCCTCGGTACCGGCGGAGTCGAGATCGCGGATCCCCAGGCGCTGATGGAGGCTCGTCTCTGGGCACAACAGTACGCATATGCCGGCCATGCCGATGAGCCGAACACCTACGTCGGCATGCAGAGCATGTCCTCGCCTCCCGGCAATGCGATCAGAATGTACGGCGACGGAGTCAAGAGCCGTCCCCA
>CAZMJV010000009.1:26203-29040 GCA_964566905.1 uncultured Coriobacteriia bacterium
TCCGAGTTCGCCGCTGCGCTTCACAAGTCCATCGCTGAGAACACCGACATCGGTGCCGATCTCGCCCTCGGTCTGGCGCAGGCCGCGGTGAGGTGGGGTCGGTACGAGCAGGACACGACGAGTGGAATCCTGCCCATCCAAGAGTGGGGTTACGGCCACCACTACGATGCCCGCACCGAGGCAGAGTGGGGTTATGCCTCCATTCTCGGAGAGCGCGACATAAACGGCCACGATCTCGACTTCCCGTGCTACTGGACTCCTACGCTCGCGGCGCTGCAGGGTAAGGAGCCGGCGGTCAGCGCCGAGCGTCTGGCGGAGATCATCGGCAAGAAGCTCGTTCCCTTCAACGACCCGATGATGATCGACTACAGCGACGAGGGCATCTACGAGGAGCCGGTCGTTAAGGTGACCAACTGGATGATCTACTACGGTCGCTTCTGGAAGAACTCCGTCCTGTACTGCGACTGGGCATGGGCCGATATCGTGAACCCCTACGGTCCCGACTACGAGGGCATGACCCCCGAGGGCGAGCCCAAGTTCTTCAACGCCGTGACCGGCCAGAACATCACGTTCGCCGAGGGTATGGAGATCGGACGCAAGATCTGGAACATGGATCGTGCGATCTGGGCGATCCAGGGACGGCACCGCGACCTCGAGGTCTTCACCGGTTACACCTACGAGGACCCCTCGAAGGGCGACAAGAACTCCTTCGAGCTCCCATACATCCTCCCGGTGCACGAGGAAGGGGAATGGAAGTTCAAGAACGTCTCCGGGCGTATGCTCGATCGCGCGAAGGTCGAGGAGGTCAAGACGAAATTCTACGAGTTCGAGGGATGGGACCCGGCGACTGGATGGCCGACCCGTGCGTCGCTGGAGAAGCTCGACCTCGGATTCGTCGCGGACGAGCTTGAGAAGGCTGGAAAGCTGGGGAAGGCGTGATGACCACCTTCACGATGCCGACTGGCAAGCAGGCCGAATACTTCTCACGGGAGGTCGACTTCGATGACGCGGCCGTGGGAGGCGTTCTCACCGCGACTGCCGGGCAGAGCCCTCGTAGCCTCGGGAGCCTCGCGATGGTCGAGTCGTTCCTGCAGCCGATCGAGGAGTCGAGCCATGAGAACCTTCATGTGAACATCACCTATATAAACCCCGTCGGGCTCGCCGGATGGGTGCGCGACACCATAGGCGACGTGGAGCTCGGTGACGCACTTGCGTCCATCGCGGCCGACGGAAGGGCCTACGGCTCCCAGGTACGTGACATCAAGCCGCTCATCGCCGAGAGGCTCGTGCAGTACGAAGCAGTGTTGAGAGTCACGGAAGTCGCTGCAGGATAAGTATCCGGGGAGGTCGGTCGGACCCGGGTCTGCAGGGTCCGACCGACGACCTCCCTCGATCGAGAGCAGGAGGTGGATGGAACGTGCGAGTCTTGCTATTTCAAGCTCCGGTATCCATCAGGAGCCCCCACGCGCGACTTTCCCCTCCGTTGGGATTGGCGTACGTGGCCCAGTATTTAATTGAACAAGGGCACGAAGTCGAATTGATCGATTTGAACATCACCGGCCTCAACCCCGCGCGTATCCGCGCCACGCTCAATCGAGTTCATCCGCAGCTTGTAGGAGTCTCGTCGCACACGGAGACGTACCCCAACGCCTTGGCGATCGCCGAGCTGGTCAAGGCTCACGATTCTCGGATCTCCGTCGTGTTCGGGGGCCCGCATGCGAGCATTCTCCCGCTCGAGGTGCTCGCCGAGCCTGACGTCGACTACGTGAGCGTGGGGGAGGGAGAGCGGACCGCGGGCGAGCTCGCGTTGGCACTCGAGACAGGCGCGGGCCCCGCCGTCCTCCAAGCGATAGCCGGTCTGGGATTCAAGCTCGACGGGATGCCCACACTCAATCAGCCTCGTGAGCCGCTCGATGCTGCAGAAATCGGCCGACCTGCACGGGACCTGCTCTCGCTGGAGTTCTACGAGGACGCGCACAACGTGCTCGTATCTCGCGGAGGATGCCCGTATCGCTGCCCGTTTTGCTCGGCATCTTATATATGGGGAGGCAAGCGGCGCATGAGGCCGGTCGCCGACGTGATTGCCGAGGTCGACCAGGTGATCAGGGAATACGGCGCTCAACATATTTTCTTCGTGGACGACATCTTGACTCTGGATAAGCGTTGGCTCGGCGAGTTGATGGACGCGATAGAGGCCTATGCCGGGGATTTCACCTGGGGCTGTGCCACGAGAGTCGATCGCGTCGACGGCGAGATGCTGAGAAGGATGTCCGAGACCGGATGCACAGGCATCCAGTTCGGTATAGAATCCGGCGCTCCTGAGATACTCAGCTCAGTCAAGGGTATCCGCAAGGAGGACGCACTCGAGGCGGTGAGATGTGCGGTCGCGGAGGGGATCAAGGTCTCCTGTTCGTTCATGATCCCCTTTCCCGACGACACCGAGGACACACTCAGGCAGACCAAGGAATTCATGCAGGAGGTGCGCGACGTGGGGGGAAGGCTGCTGATCTCTTACACCACGCCGTTCCCGGGAACGATGTTCTACGAGCGCGCCGAGGAGCTCGGGCTCGACATTCTCACTGAGGATTGGAGCCTGTACGACTGCAAGCACGTCGTGATGGGAACCAAGAATTTCTCAGTTGAGAGAATCGAGGAGCTTGCAGAGGGAATCGCGAACGATCTGGCCATGTCGCGAACTGAATGAAAGAAACCAATTCGACCCGTCGTGGCGGCCGGAAAAAAAGCAGGGGTTTTAGAAAACACCAGTGGCCGCCGGGGGGGGAACGCGCCCACCCACCCCCCCGCCAGCCGACATTAAGGCCCGCACCCCAAGGCAG
>CAZMJV010000009.1:29050-37848 GCA_964566905.1 uncultured Coriobacteriia bacterium
ACTGCGACCCGTCGTGCCGGCCTTAAAGAAGGCTGGGTTTATCGAATCCAGCTGTGCCGGCAGGGATGAGAAGGCGACACCCCTCGCCCCGTCCTGCCTTCTTTACGGCCGGCACCACCCGGCTTCCCGAGCCGTGTCGGCATCGGTCCTCTCCACTCGTTATACTTCCTTAAGGAATGAAATGCACAGCCGGGGAGGCGCCATGGGCGACACGATTCTGATGACCGACTCTTGTTGCGACCTACCGCCTGAAATGCTCGAGGCGGCCGGGATTGAGGTTCTGCCCCTCTCGTTCACGATGAACGAGGTCGAGCACCTCGATGATTTCGGACAGTCGATGTCCTTCGAGGAGTTTTACCGCACGCTCGACGGTGGAGCCTCTGCTCTGACCTCCCAAGTCTCGCTGCTGGCGTACGCCGAGGCGTACGAGCGAGCGGCTCGCGAAGGTAAGTCCGTCGTCCTCATTTCGCTGTCCTCCGTTCTCAGCGGAACCTACGAGACAGCGGTACTCGCGCGGGAGAGCTTCCTCGCAGACCATCCCGCCGCCGAAATCCACTGCATCGACTCGAAGTGCGCATCGACGGGCCAGGGGCTGCTGGTTCTCGAGGCGGCACGTCGGCTTGCCGAGGGGGCGACTGCTCGCGAGGTCGCGGAGTGGGCCGAGGATAACAAGCTGAGGGTGAACCACTACTTCACCGTCGACTCCTTCGACCAACTCGTGCGGGGCGGGAGGGTGTCCGCAGGTGTCGCCATGGCGGGGGCCATGCTCAGCATCAAACCTGTCCTGTACGTGGATGCGACCGGCGCCCTCGTTCCCGTCAAGAAGCCTCGCGGACGACATCGCGCGATCGAGACTATTGCCGAGCTGACCGCGCGGAACATTGACGAGAACGAGCGAACCCTCTTCGTCTGCCACGGCAACTGCCCCGACGATGCCGATGCGTTGCGTGCGTCTCTCGCCGAGCACGGGCTGAGGGCCAACGCAGAATCGCGGATCGGCACGGTCATCGGAGCCCATACCGGTAGCGGGGTGCTGTCGGCCTTCTTCTGGGGAACGCCGCGCAACTGACATGAGGGAACTTGCCGACAAGCTCTTCTACGCCTTCTGCGCGGTGATGGTTTTCCTCCTGGTCGCGGTGACGTATCTCTATTCCCCTGCGCGCGACGCCACGTTGCTGCACCTCGGTCTGGTGGTCGTCCTCGTGGCCATCGCCTCGGGGCGTCTTTTCGGGATACTCGGCGCGCTGGCCTCCTCCGTGGCCGTGACCATCATGGTCGCGCTTGCAGTGAGCTGGCCGTCCGAAGCGCCCTGGACTCACTCGGATTCCCTGTTCACATTGGTCGCCCTCGCGCTCGTGGGTATCGGTTGTGCGACCTACGTCTCATCGCTGGGCCACAGGGCCGAGCAGGCGCGCGCCGCTCAGAGGGATGCCGCCGCTTCTGCCCAACTGGGCGTCGGCCTCGTCCCGCGTGAACTCGATGAGCAGGCCCTCGGACGCCTTCTCGGTTCAATTGAAATGATGACCGGAGCCCGCTCGATCACGGTCTTCTCGGCTGGCGAATCCGGTCTTGCCCCTCTGCCCGACGGACGTGATTCCGAGAAGCGCGAGGGGGGTGCCTCAGAGACCATCGCGAAACTCCTGGACGAGGCGCGCCAGTCGTCGGATACGCCGCAGTCGCTCGGATCGCTCATCACGTATTCCGATGCGTACATCCCCATCGTGTCCGGGTCGGGATTCGAAGGCGTGATGTACGCGACCCGGGGCGCGGAAGGCGGCCAGTGGCACGAGCGCGAGATCGGAACCCTCCGCTTCGCGGCGGCGCTCGTGGGGGCTTTGGTCGAGCGCGACAGGCTTTACGAGCAGTCGACTCACCTGAGGGCGATCGAGGAGTCCGACAAACTCAAGGGCAGCATCCTGCTGTCAGTGTCCCACGACCTCAAGACCCCGCTTGCCGCGGCGACCGCGACGACCTCCAGCCTCATCGAGACGCTGCGGCATCAGGACGGAGAGACCCTCGAGGACCTGCACTCGATCGTCGACGACCTTTCGACCCTGGACTGGCGGATCAACGAGCTCATAGACCTCTCGCGACTCGAGTCGGCGAGCTGGAAGTCGAACATCGACTGGAACGATCCAGCGGATCTCTGCCAGGTCGTCCTCGATGGGACGAGCGAGCGTTCGCGGCCCCGAATCACGTGCCGCGTCGCCCCGGAAGCGCCTCCGTTCAGGTTCGATCTCGTCCAGTTGGGCAGGGCGTTGAGACACCTCGTCGAGAACGCGTTGCTCTATTCTCCGAGCGGCTCCTCTGTTACTGTCGACGTGACATTCGATGAGGCGTTCGTGCGCATTTCTGTGACGGACCAAGGTCCCGGCCTTCTGCCTGGCGAGAAGCAAACGGTGTTCGAGAAGTTCCAGAGAGGGAGCGCCGGACAGGGCGTGTCGCATGGCTCCGGCCTCGGTCTTGCGATTGCCTCGCACATCGTGTCGGTGCACGGTGGAACGATAGAGGTCGAGGACGTCCAACCCACGGGAGCCCGCTTCACCATCGTGCTCCCTCGTCTGAGTGAGGACTACAGTGGATAACAGCGCCAACGGTCAGCTGACAGGTCAGACCATCCTTGTCGTCGATGACGAACCCAAACTACTCCGAGCGCTCAAATCGGTCCTCTCTCAGAGGAAGTACGAGTTCGTCCCTGCCGCGAGCGGCGAAGAGGCGATCGAGTATATGGCCCAGCACAGCCCCGATGCGGTCATCTTGGACCTCTCCCTGCCCGGCATCTCGGGATTCGAGGTCTGCCGCACGATACGGCAGTGGAGCGACGTGCCGATCCTCGTGCTCTCGGTGCGCGACGCGGAGGCTGACAAGATCGCCGCGCTCGAGCTCGGTGCAGACGATTACCTTACGAAGCCGTTCTCCTCAGGTGAGCTCCTCGCTCGCGTTCGCGCGCTTCTGAGAAGGTCGCATGCGGGCGGTGTCGTCACGGGAGTGATGAGCGCCGGCGGGCTCGATATCGACTTCGAGGCGCGTACGGTCTCGAAGAACGGCGAGTCGGTCGGTCTGACGCGCACGGAATTCGACATCATCGCGGTACTGGCGAGAAACGCGGACCGGGTCGTGACCACGCGGGCGATCCTCGACGAGGTTTGGGGTCGCTCCGGCGAGTCGAGCACCCAGGCGTTGCGCGTCCACATGAGCCATCTCAGGTCGAAGATCGAGGAGAATCCCGCCGATCCGCGACGTATTCTCACCGAGCCGGGCGTCGGTTATCGCCTCTCAACGGGTCGATGACGGCTCGCGCGACATCTGCCTCGGGGTCTTCTCGATGAAATCCATTCGTTCCAGAGTGGTGTTCGCCGTGTGCGTCGTGGTGCTCGCAGAGGCGCTGCTCGCCTTCTTCTTGACCGACGTCACCTACCGTCAGTCCCTTGATGCCGTGGCGGTCGACACGATCGAGGACGCGCGCATCGGATTCGACGCCCTTCGTGCGGACCGGGTCGAGCGGATGTCGATCGCGCTCGAGACCTTCACGCGGGATCAAAATGTCGAAGCCGCCTTCGCTGCTCGGGATCGCGAGCGTCTCCTTGCGATAACAGGACCGCGCTTCCAGGAACTGAACAAAGCGCTGGGAATATCCCGGCTCTATTTCTTCGAGAGCGACGGCACGGTGTTTTTGAGACCGTATTCGGACCAGGCGCTCGAGCCCGAGGGATTCGGCGACAAGGCCAGCGGCACAGTCTTTCAGAACTCGGTGGCAAGCGGTGGGATCGCATCCGGATTCCAGCAAGGCCACACAATGATGTCGCTCAGAGTGTTCGAGCCGTTCCGCGACTCTGCCGGCCAGGTGATCGGGTACATCGGCATGGCGGAGACCGTGGACGAGTACCTGGGGGCGCTGACGGCCAAGACGGGCGACGAATACGCCCTCTTTCTCAAGAAAGACGGGCTTGACCGCGCGTCCTGGGAGGCCGCGCAGAAGAAAGCGGGGCTCGACGGCGAGTGGGACGCCTACAAGGATGTCGTGCTGGCCGAGCACACACTGAGCACCCTCGACCCGCTTGAATTTCTCTCAGGCGGAAACGTCATGAGAGGCACCCAGAGTCTGGGATATCTCAGGGCAGAGGGAGCCGAGTACACCGCAGGGATGTTCCCCCTCGTCGACCCCAACGGAGAGCAGATCGGCGAGATTTATATGCTGCACGACGTCACCCCTCTCGGGAAGATGCTGCGCCGTTCGCAGATGGGGCTGGTGGCCGCATTCCTCGCGCTCACCGTGCTCGCGTCGGTCCTCTCGGTGGTCATCATCGAGCGCGTTGCGCTCAAGCGAATCGACGCACTCGTGAAAAAGATGCAGAACATGTCGCTGGCAGCGGCGTCGGGAGACTTCGACGGGCTGGTCGTCGAACCAGGAGAGGTAGTCGACGACGAGATCGGGAGATTCGAGCAGTTCTTCGCAGAGTTCATGGCAGTTATCGCCACCGTGCTCAAGTCGCGCAGCGGGAACGGTTCGCCCCGGTCGTGACCCCGTCGACCCGGTAGGCTCGACCGTTCCTCAGCCCCGCTCGAAGGCAGCCGCTAGACCCGCTCCATCTTGCTCATGAGCTCGATGATGTTCTCGAGGAGCTTGGCGTTGTCGGCCATCCCCAGCGCGATGTTCGCGAACACCGCATCGTCGCCGCTCACCACGATGAGCCCTTTTCCGACTTGGGTGATTCCGATGATCCCATAGGAGGAGAACACCGTGCCTTCCGGGGGCACCGGTTGTTGGTCGCCTGCCGACGTGAGCCATGAATCGGCTCCTGTCATGACCGCTAGCCTGCCGGACTCGGACGCGGTGCCGACGGGCCACCCCGAGACGACCAGGATCTCATCGACACCTTCGGTGACGGGCGTGTCCGCCGCTATACCGTCGGCGATGAATACGCTCGGCTCAGCGGCACTTGCGAAGGGCCGCTGTGACATCACGATCGTGGTATCGACGGGCAACCCCCAGTGCGCCGGCACCTTGAGCACCGGGAAGGGTACGTGGATCGTGAGGAGAACCGTCCCGCCTCGCTCGGCGAACGCGGTGACGGCGTCGTACTCCTCATCGAGAAGCGGGCGCATGGGTCCGGCTATCACCAGTCCGGACGCGTCTGCGAGGTCTTCGGCGGTGATTGCGTCGGGGTTGATCGCGACTTCGAAGCCGGCAGACCGCATCTTCGCGATCGCCTGGGATTGACCGAGATCGCTCGTATCGTCCGCACCGAATATCTCTCCGTGGCCCATGTCGAAAACGATCTTGCCCGCTGATGGGACAGCCTCAGCGTCTTCGAAAGAGGGGCCCGTGGTCCCGCTGCATCCCCAAAGGGATACGGTCACGACGATGGCGAATATCGCGAGGGCGCGTACCGGCTGCTTCATGGGAGTCGTCCTTATGGCGTCGAGGTACCGTGCGAATCGTCGTGATTGTAGCGTTTTGCGGCCTTGGTTTGCATCAGATGGGGAATCCTCCACTATGTGGGTAATGACAGTCCATTTTCAGGAAGGAGCCTCCGCATGAAGATCGACCGCGAGAGCAAGGTCCACGACCTGATAGACGAGTATCCGTATCTCAGAGAATGGCTCGAGTCGAGAGCCCCCGAGTTCGAGAAGCTCTCGAACCCGGTCGTCTACAACACGATCGGTCGGGTCGCGACTCTCGAGGCTGCGGCCAAGATGGCCGATCTCGACCCCGACTCGTTGGTCGAGGAGGTCAAGACCGAGATCGCCCGGGCGAGCATCATCGCCGAGGAGTTGGCCGCCTCCGCCACCTTCACACTGGACGAAGACGAGCGCACCCGCCGACAGGCCGTACTGAAGGATCTGATCCGTGACCTCCACGAGGGTGCGTCGGTCGACGACGTCAAAGAGAGGTTCGACCTGCTGGTGAGCGATATCGATGCGGCCGAGATCGCGGCGATGGAGCAAGCTCTCATCGCGGAAGGGATGCCTGTCGAGGAGGTCCAGCGGCTCTGCGACGTGCACGTGACCGTCTTCCGCGAGTCGCTCGACGAGGAGGAGGGCGTGGAAGCAGACGAGGGTCACCCACTCCACATGTACCTTCGTGAGAATGAGATTGCCGGCGAGATCGTCGAGGAGCTGCGCGAGGACCTTCAGGAACTCGTCGACGGCGAGGAGGAAGCCCGTGAGGATATCGCGGAGGAACTCGCGAACCTGGCGCTCATCGCGACGCACTTCCATCGCAAGGAGAACCAGCTCTTTCCCGCCCTGGAGGCCCACGGGGTCGAAGGCCCCACGAAGGTTATGTGGAGTCTCGACGACGACATCATCGCGATGATCAAGAACGATCGTGCACTTCTCGAGACGGGGGACGTTCAGATGTTCGCCGCTTCTCTCGAGAAGACACTGACGGCAATCACCGACATGATCTACAAGGAGGAGAAGATCCTCTTCCCGACGGCGCTCCAGGTTGTCACCGATGAAGAATGGGAACGGATGGCTGCGGGAGATGCGGAGATAGGGTACTCGTGGCTCGAGGGCGAAGGCATCTCGCACGTCGCCCCGCTTCCAGCTCCGATGGAGCAGCAGGCCGCGGGCCAGGCGCTCGTGCTGCCGCTGGTGACCGGTGGGCTCACGGTCGAGCAGATCAACCTCATGCTCGGCGTCCTGCCCTTCGACATCAGTTTCGTCGATGAGAACGACCGCGTTCGGTTCTACTCGGAGGGAGAGCGCGTGTTCCCCCGTTCTCCGGGAGTCATCGGACGCGAGGTTCGCAACTGCCATCCTCCGAAGAGCCTCGACAAGGTCGAACAGATCATCTCCGAGTTCAAGGCGGGGACCAAGAGCACGGCGGATTTTTGGATTCAGATGGGGGAGAGGTTCGTCTTCATCAGGTACTTCGCGATGCGCGACACAGACGGTTCGTATCGGGGTTGCCTCGAAGTGGTGCAGGACGCCACGCGCGTCAGGTCGCTCGAGGGACAGCGCCGGATCGTCGAGTGGGGCGAGTAGGGCGTCTCGATTTCTGCGCTTTCACGGGGGGTCGTCGTCCGAGAGGAAGACGGCCCCTCTCTTGTGAAACGCCCCGTTACCTCGAGCGACTCGCATCCTTCACAGCCGCGACCGTGCATGGGAACACGCAGGAAACAATGGTCCCTTATGGTTGACCTCCAGCCATCTGGCAGCGGTGACGACAGCCCGATAACGGGCGGATCCGCGGAAATGTAGAGGAGATGAGATGGAAAACATTAGTGGGACAGACACAGCCTTCGTGCTGATGTGCGCGGCGCTCGTGCTGCTCATGACACCGGGTCTCGCCCTGTTCTATGCAGGCATGGTGCGCAAGAAGAACGTCCTGTCGACCACCATGCACTCGTTCTTCGCGATGGGCTTGGCCTCGGTTCTCTGGGCGCTCGTGGGTTACACCATCGCGTTCGGTCCCAACGACGGTCCCCTCGGGAAGTTCATCGGTGGTTTCTCGAAGCTCGGTCTTTCCGGAGCATTCAACAACGTTCTCGCAGGGCAGACCATACCCGAGTCGGTGTTCGCAATCTTCCAAGGGATGTTCGCGATCATCACCGTGGGTCTGATCACCGGAGCCATCGCCGAGCGCATGAAGTTCTCCGCGTACGCGATCTTTTCCGGTGTTTGGCTGCTCCTCGTCTACTCGCCGCTCGCCCACTGGGTATGGGGCGGCGGATGGCTCGGCAACTTCGAGGGCAGCCTGGGAGCGCTCGACTTCGCAGGAGGCACGGTCGTCCATATCGCCTCCGCGGCAGCGGCCCTCGCCTGCGCTATCGTGCTTGGAAAGCGCAAGGGGCATGGGAGCTCAGAGATGCATCCGCACAACCTGCCGATGACTCTCCTGGGTGCGGGAATCCTCTGGTTCGGATGGTTCGGGTTCAATGCGGGGTCTCAGCTCGCGGCAGACGGGGTCGCCGCCTCGGCATTCATGGTCACGCACCTCTCGGCCGCCGCCGGCATGCTCGGCTGGGTCGCCGTTGAGTGGATTCAGCGCGGCAAGCCCACCACACTGGGCGCGGCGTCCGGAGCAGTCGCCGGGCTCGTCGGCATCACCCCTGCCGCTGGGTTCGTCGATGCAGTTCCCGGACTCATAATCGGGCTCGCGGCGGGCGTTCTCTGCTACTTCGGGGTGCAGCTCAAGAACCGCTTGGGGTATGACGACGCGCTCGACGTCGTCGGTGTCCACGGGGTCGGCGGCATCACCGGTGCCCTGCTCACGGGTGTGTTCGCGTCGACTGCAGTGAACTCTTTGGGTCGTGACGGGCTGTTGGCGGGGAACCCCGGGCAGCTCATCCCGCAGATCGTCGGCGTCCTTGTCACTGTGGTCTTCTCGTTCGTCGTGAGCTTCCTTATCCTGAAGGTGATCGACGCGACCATCGGCGTGAGAGTGAGCGCAGAGGCCGAGGAAGTCGGGCTGGATCTGTCCGAGCACGCCGAGACCGGTTACTCGTTGTAGCGGAAGAAGGGGCAATCATGAAGAAGATCGAAGCCATCATCAAGCCGCATAAGCTCGACGATGTGAAGGACGCCCTCAACGCCATCGGCGTTACGGGAATGACCGTGACCGACGTGCGCGGGTATGGGCGACAGAAGGGTCGGACCGAGATCTACCGAGACGCCACGTACACTCCGGCATTCCTCCCGAAGGTGAAGCTCGAGCTGGTGGTCGAGGACGCGCTCGCCGAGACGGCCGAACGGGTCATCATCGAGAGCGCCCGCACCGGCGAGATCGGGGACGGCAAGGTGTTCACGTACGACGTCTCCTCGGCGACGAGGATCCGCACCGGAGAACG
>CAZMJV010000009.1:37948-39128 GCA_964566905.1 uncultured Coriobacteriia bacterium
GCATAGACGATGTTGTGGGTGGTCTTGTGGTACGCGATCCTGAATTCCGCCTCGGGATTCCGGAGCGCCCGCCCCAGTATCGACCGCTGCCGATGGTTGATGAGCGGGTCTCTTTGCAGAAGGCTTCTGAGCTCGCGGTCGCGCTTGTCCAACTCCCTGATCTCCGCGTAGACCTCTTCGAGAGTGGCCAGTGCGAGCTGGGCGAGGATCGTCATATGCGCCGTCAGGTCCTCCCCGCTGTAGAGCCTCAGTCGCCGGTAGTCTTCCGGCCCGAACGAAAGGCCGGGGTAGGGGCATTCGTCTCTCTCCCACTTGAGCCTCGCACGCGCCAAGGGGAGGAGGCCGAGGACGGGGAGGTCCCTTTTGAGGGCGTACAAACGCAGCGTGAGCCTGCCGACCTCGGTGCTCACATGAGGGAGTGGGCGATAGAATTGGAAAAGATCCGGCAGCAAGAGAGCCCTCAGGACCGGCGGATCGTAGACGTCACCCGTCTCGTGGTTGAGGTAGTCCGCGATGTGCTTCATCTGGATCTTCGAATAGCGGCGCGCATCCTCGGCGTCGGCCTCCTCGATCATCATCCCCAGGCGTCGCTTCGACGATTGAAGGGCGATCTCGTCCACGCCGTCCAACAACATGCTCTCGAAATGCCTGAAGAGCTCCTCTGAGAAGGGCTCGTCAATCAGCGTCTCGATGCTGTTCATTGCGGAGAAAGTGTTGGCGATCAGCCGCTCCTGATCACCTCTGGGGACTCGTCCCACCTTCAGAAGATCCGATCCGTCTTCGGGCGAGAGGACCAGACCGTCGAGCTGTCCCGCCGCAATCGTTTCGGCGATTCGGGATTTGACGACCACGCTGCTGTTCTGCACGTCTGTGAGCAGCCGATGCAGGGCCGAGTCGGGCCGGCAGAGGCACTGTATCTTCGCGGTGATATCGGCCAACTCATGAGTGCGCAGGTACCAGTAGTCCCGCCCTTGGAAATCAGGGATCGGATAGGGGAGGCCCATCCTTCGGTTGAAGAGCTGCAGCAACGACCACAGGGTGGTCGGGTTCGCGTCTGAAGGCAGTTTCATCCCGAGAAACGTGTCGAAGCTGAGATACGAGCGATGCGAACGCTCCAACAGCGCAGAGAGGTACCCCTCGTCCGAGAGGATGCTCAAAGCCATGGGATAGAGGGGGGATG
>CAZMJV010000010.1:0-1825 GCA_964566905.1 uncultured Coriobacteriia bacterium
GCGGTCATCGTGGTGCACCTCGGCGGTTATCCTGCCGACATGGATCCGATCATGGCGCTCGCCGCCGAGCACGACCTCGTGGTGATCGAGGACTGCGCGCAGGCGCACGGGGCCGTCTACAAGGGGCGCCCGGTCGGCTCGATCGGGCACACGGGTTGCTTCTCGTTCTGCCAGGACAAGATCATCCCCACCGGTGAAGGCGGCATGCTGGTCCTCTCCGACGACGAGGTCTACCGTCGCGCGTGGGAGTACAAGGATCACGGCAAGTCGATGGCGAAGCTCGCCGACCCGACGCCCGAGGACGGAACCTCGTACCGATGGCTCGTCGACTCGTTCGGCACCAACTTCCGCCTCGGAGAGATGGAGGCGGCGCTCGGGCTGGTGGGACTCGCCAACCTTCCCGAGTGGCACGCGCGCAGGACCCGCAACGCCGAACGGCTGATCGCCGGACTCGCCGACGTGCCCGGCATCCACGTCGAACTGCCCGCGCCGGGCCTCGTGCACGCGTACTACCGCGTCTACGGTCGCATCGACCTCGAGGTGCTCGCCGAAGGATGGGACCGCGACCGCGTGCTCGCGGTCATCCGCGCCGAGGGCGTCGGCGTGCAGTACGGCAGCTGCGCCGAGCTCTATCGCGAGAAGGCCTACGTCGACGCGGGGTACGTGCCGCCCACGCAGCTCTGCTCCGCCGCGCGCGCACACCTCGACTCGGTCGCGTTCTTCGTGCACCCGACACTCGAGGACCGCGACATCGACGACACCGTCGCCGCAGTGCGCAAGGTCCTCTCAGTAGCCGTCGGCCGATAGTCCGCGCCGCGCTCTCGCGCGCGCCCAGACGGTAGAATACGCATATGAGCAGCTCACGACATCTCGCGCACGACCTTGCGCAGCGCATCATCGACGCGCTCGTCTCCGGCGTGGCGCTCATCGTGCTCTCCCCCGTCCTCGCCGTCGTCACGATCCTCGTGAGACGGAATCTCGGGTCTCCCGTGCTCTTCGTGCAGGAGCGCCCGGGGAGAAACGGCCGCATCTTCCGTCTCTACAAGTTCCGCACCATGCGAGACGCGGTCGGACCAGACGGAGCGGTCCTCTCCGATGCGGAACGGTTGACGCCCTTCGGAGCACGCCTGCGCTCAACCTCGCTCGACGAACTCCCCGAATTCATCAACGTGCTCAAGGGCGACATGTCGCTCGTAGGACCACGGCCGCTGTTGCCCGAGTACCTCCCGCTCTATAATGGGAGGCAGGCGCGGCGCCACGAGGTGCGGCCGGGAATCACCGGCCTCGCGCAGGTGCGCGGACGAAACGCACTCTCATGGGAGGAGCGGTTCGAATACGACGTCGAATACGTCGAGAACCGGACGCTCGCCCTGGACGCTCGGATTCTATGGGATACGGTGGCGACGGTCCTGCGGCGCGAAGGCGTCTCGGAGGCCGGGCATGCGACGATGAGCCCGTTTCGTGGGAGTCCTCCCGCAGACGGCGACGGATCTGGAGACGATCGGTAGATGGCTGAGCAGGCGAACAACGGGCGCCGCGTCACGGCGCTGCTCTACGCTCTGGACGGGGCGGTCGTGTTCGCCGCGACCCTGCTCGCATACGTCGTCCGCTTCGAGGGCGTCATCCCCCACGAGTTCGGGCAGTACATCCCCGTCGCGGTCGTCGCGGCGACCGTCGTCTACTTCGCCGCGTTCACCGCGATGGGCACCTATCGCGTGGTCCTGCGATTCATCGGAGTCGAGACCGCGCTCCGCCTCGCGGCCGGCACGTTCCTCGGGTTCGCGGTGCTGGTCATCGGCGACCTCCTCATCCATCCCAGCAGCGG
>CAZMJV010000010.1:1925-13096 GCA_964566905.1 uncultured Coriobacteriia bacterium
ACCGACAAGGCGGTCGCCCCGACGAGCGTCATGGGCGCCACCAAGGCCATCGCCGAACGGCTCATGGTCGAGGCAGCGCGTCGCGGCGCGATCCACGCGGTCGCCGTCCGGTTCGGCAACGTCCTCGGCAGCCGTGGAAGCGTCATCCCGCTCTTCGAGGAGCAGCTGCGCCGCGGCGGACCCGTCCGCGTCACCCACGAGGAGATCACGCGTTACTTCATGACGATCCCCGAGGCCTCGCGCCTCGTGCTCCAGGCCCAGGCGATCGGCGAGCAGGGCGAGATCTTCGTACTGGAGATGGGCGAGCCGGTGCGCATCATCGACCTCGCCAAGAAGATGATCGCGCTCTCGGGCATCCCCGCCGAGATCGAGATCGTGGGCCTGCGCCCCGCGGAGAAGCTCCACGAGATCCTCGTCCATGAGGACGAATCGCTCGTTGAGACCGAGGCTCCGCGCATCCTCAAGCTCACCAATCTGCCCGAGATTCCCGAGGGTTTCCTCAGCGATGTGGACTCCCTCGTCGTGAGCGCGCCCCTCGACCCCGAGTCGATCCGCGCGCGCATCAAGGAACTCGTCCCCGACTACTCGGCGAACTGACGCCGCTACCCGCTTGGAGCCCGCTATGACCAGCCTGCCCGACCTTCATGCCGTCATCCTCGCCGGTGGTGCCGGAACCCGCTTCTGGCCGCTCTCGCGGGAGATGGCGCCCAAGCAGCTGCTGACGCTCTTCGGAGACGAGAGCCTCATCGCCGGAGCCGTCGGACGCATCGAGCGGTTCGCGGGCGGCGGCGTGCACGTGCTTACGAGCGAGGCGCTCGCCGACGAGCTGAAGAACCACCTTCTCTCCCAGCCTTCGATAGCCGGCGAGTCGATCGAGGTGCTCGCGGAGCCGCTGCCCCGCAACACCGCGTTCGCCATCGCGCTCGCCGCGGCGCGACTGGTCGCGATCGACCCCGACGCGGTGATGATCGTGCTCCCTTCCGACCACATCCTCACCGACGACGACGAGTGGACCCGCTGCATCGGCGCAGCGTATGACGCCGCGAAGGCGGGCAAGGTCGTCACGTTCGGGCTCGTCCCAACGCGCCCCGAGACCGGCTACGGCTACATCAAGGCGGGCGCCCCTCTCGCGGAACATCAGACGACCTGCGAAGTGAGCTGCTTCGTCGAGAAGCCCGATGCCGAGACGGCGCGCAAATACTTCGAGGGTCGCGAGTTCCTGTGGAACTCGGGCATGTTCCTCGTCAAGGCGTCGCGCGTCCTCGAGGAGCTCGAGACGGCAGGCGACCGCGCACTGACCGAAGACTCCGCAGGCGGCCGCAAGATCGCGGATGCCGCGCGCACGATCGCGTCGTGGGGCCCCGCGCGCTGGAACACCGAGCAGGCGCGTGATGTCGCGCTCTCCGCACCCGCTGTCCCCTTCGACAAGGCCGTCCTCGAGGTGAGCGACGATGTCGCCGTCGTGCCCGCCACCCTGAATTGGTCCGACGTCGGGTCGCTCCTCGCGCTCGACGAGCTCGCCGCCCCCGACGATGACGGCAACCGTCTCATGGGGCGTGCGATCGATGTCGACTCCCACGACGTCACGACCTTCTCGGAAGGACGCCTCGTCGCCACGCTGGGCCTGCGCGACGTCATCGTGGTCGACACGCCGGACGCCACGCTCGTCGCCGCCAAGGAGCGCGCACAGGACGTCCGACAGGTGGTCGACGCGCTGCGGGCGATGGGCGCTGAGGAGGCGGTGCGCTCGGGCAAGTCCGTGCGCCCCTGGGGCACGTGGACGTTGCTGCTCGACTCCCCCGGGTACAAGGTGAAGCGGATCGAGATCGCGCCGGGCAAGCGCCTGTCGCTGCAGAGCCACGCGAACCGAAGCGAGCACTGGGTCGTCGTGGCGGGCGAGGCGCACGTACAGCGCGACGGCGAGAGTGTCGTGGTCCGCGCGGGCGAGTCGACCTACCTGCCCGCCGGCATGGTGCACCGTCTTGCGAACGAGGGCGAAGAGCCGCTCGTCGTCGTCGAGATCGCCGTCGGTACCTACCTCGGCGAGGACGACATCGTGCGCTATGAGGACGACTGGTCGCGCTAGACCGAACCACACTTCTCCCCACACGAAAACGGCGGCCCCTCGGGGCCGCCGTCGTTGTTCCGGTGGATGGGAAGCGCTAGACCGCGGGCTGGATGAGGCCGTAGCCTCCGTCGCGGCGACGGTACAGCACGTTGATGAGGTTGGTCTCATCGTCGGTGAAGACGAAGAAGTCGTGGCCCAGGAGATCGAGCTGCAACATCGCCTCTTCCTCGTTCATCGGCTTCGCGTCGACGGTCTTGGTCCGGATGATCGACTCGTCGAGGATAAGCTCCTCGTCGAAGGCCGGAACGACCACAGGAGGCTGGGCCCCCGTGCCTGCACGCTGGCGACGGTCGACGACCTTGGTCTTGTACTTGCGGAGCTGACGCTCGACCTTCTCCGAAGCGAGGTCGATTGCGGCGTACATGTCGGTCTCGGCCTCCTCGGCGCGGATCACATGCCCCTTGGTGAAGACGGTGACTTCGGCGACGGCGGCGTTGGGATTGGAGCGGTTCTTCTCGACGTGGAGGACGACTTCGGCTGTCATCGGGTCTATGGTGAACACGCTCAGCGCGCCGGAGAACTTCTGAAGCGCGTATTCGCGAAGTGCGTCGGTAACCTGCATTCTACGTCCGGTCACGGTGATGTCCATCGTGTCTCCTCTTTCGTAGGGCCAGTACCAACACGAGCATACTGCGCTGCGAGAGCGTACGCAAACGTCTTACGACAGGTGGCCGAGGAAATCCCGTGTGCGCTCGGATTTGGGGTTGTCGAACACCTCGTCGGGCGTCCCGTCCTCTACGATGACCCCGTTGTCCATGAAGATCACGCGGTCTGCGACCTCGCGGGCGAAGCCCATCTCGTGGGTGACGACGATCATCGTCATGCCCGCCTCGGCCAGTGAACGCATGACGTCGAGGACACCGCGCACGAGCTCGGGGTCGAGCGCCGAAGTCGCCTCGTCGAAGAGCATCACGTGGGGGTCCATCGCCAAAGCGCGGGCGATCGCCACGCGCTGCTGCTGTCCGCCGGAGAGCTGCGCGGGGTGGAACTCGGCCCGGTCGGCCAACCCTACGGCAGCGAGCTGTTCGCGTGCGACGCGCTCGGCCTCGATCTTGGAGCGACCGAGAACCTTACGCTGCGCGAGCATCACGTTGCCCAGCGCAGTGAGGTGCGGGAAGAGGTTGAACTGCTGGAACACCATCCCGATGCGCTCGCGGATCTTGTTCACGTCGGTCTTGGGATCGGTGATCTCGGTGTCCTCGAAGAATATCTTGCCGCGCGTGGGCTCCTCGAGCCGGTTGATGCACCGGAGCAGCGTGGACTTGCCGCTCCCCGACGCGCCCAGGATCACGACGACCTCGCCGCGCTGGACCTCGAGGTCGATCCCCTTGAGGACCTCCGTCTTGCCGAAGCGCTTTTCGAGTCCCTCGATGCGCACCACGGGTGTCGAGGGGGACGTGCTCTGTGTCGAATCGCTCATGTCTCCCCCTCTCTATCGCGACGCGTGCTGGGACGCGGTCGGGATCTCGTTGATGTCGGCGTCGGGCTTCCAGCGGAACAGACCGCGCTTGGGCTTGGTGTCCTCGGAGACGTTGCCGCCCTCCGAGCGTGCGAGCCTCAGCTCGAACTTCTCCACCAGCTTGATGAGCGGCAGGGTGACGAGCATGTAGTAGCCGGCAGCGACCATGTAGGGCGTCACGTTTCCGGTGGTCGCGACGAGGTTCTTGGAGTACATCATCAGCTCCATGACGCCCACCGCAGCAAGCAGCGAGGTGTCCTTGTAGAGCAGGATGAACTCGGAGGTCATCGTCGGCAGCACGCGCCGGATGGTCTGCGGGATGATGACGTAGGTCATCGCCTTCGCGTTGGACATGCCCAGCGACGACGCCGCCTCGAGCTGTCCCTTGTGGATCGACTGGATGCCCGCACGGAAGATCTCGGTCAGGTACGCCGAGGAGTTGAACGCGAGGACCAGCACACCCAGCAGATACTCGGGTATACGCACCCCGACGAGCGGGAGGCCGAAGAACGCGATGTATATCTGCAGGAAGAGCGGCGTTCCGCGGATGACGTTGACGTAGAGCGCGGCGATCCACTTGAGCGGCGCGATCTTCGACATCTTGATGAGTGCGAGCATCAGCCCGAGCGGGATGGCCAGCGGGAAGCCGAGCGCCACGAGCCCGAGGGCGCGCACCCATCCTTGGAACTGGGACTTGATGCCCGCGACGATGAGCTGGGGCTTGAGGAACATGTTGAGGATGGGCACCTCGGTCCACTTGTCGACCCACGCGGCCTTGTCGAGACTCGCGATGACCGTCTCGAAACCCGAGGTGGGGTTGACCGTGATCTCGGGCGCGGACTTGATCGCCGACTCCTGGCCACCCACGACATACGAGCCCAGAACCTCGAAGGTGCCGCCGTCCTTGGGAAGCACGACTCCCTCGAGAAGCACCCGGACGCGAGAGGACACGGGCACGGCGGGACTGAACACGACGCGGACGGCGCTGCCCTCCACGGTCGCCTCCCCCGCGACCTTGATGCGCTCGAGTCCCTCGAGGATCGCCACGTTGACCTTGAGCTCGGAGAAGGTCGTCCCCTCCGGGAACTCGAACGTGACCTCGTCAACGGACTCGCTCGCAGCGGTGTTCGCCTCCCACGTGACGCGGGTCGGCTTGCCGCCAACGACCCCGGGCTCGGAGAGTCCGTTGGGCCGCGCGGTCATCGTGTCGACTTCGAGCGCACCGGCGATCGTCGGGACGAACATCGTCGTGAGGAGAAAAACGACTGCGGCCAGGCGTAAAGCCCTGGCCGTCGTCGTCCTCAGTGAGGAAATACCCATGTGATGGTTACCTTTTCTTGAGAGCGGAGTCCCTGCGGTAACAGGATTACTCGGTCTCGATCCACTTCTTGTAGATCGCGTCGTACGTGCCGTCGGCCTTGAGCTTGGCGATGGCCTCGTTGATGGCCTTGGTGAGTCCGGCGTTGTCCTTGGAGACGGCGATTCCGTACTCCTCGGCCGTGGGGATGACCTCGACGATCATGGCGTCGGGGAACGACTCGGAGATGAACTTCTTGGAGACGGGCTCATCGTTGATGACCGCGTCGGCCTTGCCCGCCATCAACGCGGCGAACGCGTCGGTGTTGTTGTTGAGACGGATGATCTCGGTGTTGGGGAGGTTCTCCGTCGCCCACGTGTCGGGGGTGCTTCCGGACTGGACGGCGACGCGCTTGCCGGCCAGGTCGTCCTTGGTCTTGATGTCCGAGGTCTTGAGGACGGCGATCGCCTGGTCTACTCCGCTGAGGAAGTAGGGCTCGGTGAAGTCGACGACCTCCCCGCGCTCGGGGGTGATGGTGATGGCGGAGACGGCGATGTCGAGCTTGGTGCCGGCGGCCACCTGAGGCAGGAGGGAGTCGAACGCCTGCGGCCCGAGGTAGTTGAGCTCGAGGCCCAACTCCTCGCAGACCGCAGCCATGAGCTCGACGTCGAAGCCCTCGGGCTTGCCGTCGGCGTTAAGCAGTTCGAAGGGAGGGTAATCCAGGTCTGAACCGATGGTGAGCTTTCCCGGCTGGACGAGCGAGTACTCGGGTTCCGCCGCCGCGACCGCGGTCGTGTCGGCTTTCTTCTCGGTACCGCCGCACCCGACGAGCGAGAGCAGCATCGTCGCGGCGAGCGCGAGTCCCACGATCTTCTTTGCGGAGCGATTCATCCCGGTCCCCTTCTCCTTGATTACGAGGAGCTACTGCGCGTCCTCGAACCATTTCTTATAGATCTCGTCGTACTTCCCGCTCTCCTTGACCGCTGCGATCGCGTCGTTGATTGCCGCGGTGAGCTCGGGATTGTCCTTGGAGACCACGATACCGTACTCCTCGGCTGTAGGGATAGACTCCACCACAGTAATGTCATGGAATGATTCAGAAATAAGCTTCTCGGCAGCGGGCAGGTCGTTCACGCAGGCGTCGACCTTGCCGGCCATCATCGCGTTGAACGCGTCGGTGATGGTGGTGAAGGCGACGACCTCGGAATCCGGGAGGTTCTCCTGGGCCCACGACTGACCGGTGGTGCCGGACTGGGCGCCGACCTTCTTGCCCTTGAGGTCGTCACGGCTCTTGATGCCGTTGGCCTTCGGGGCGCTGATGGCCTGGTTCACGCCGTCCTTGAAGTAGGGATCGGAGAAGTCGATCTGCTCGAGACGCTCGGGGGTGATGGTGAACGACGAGATGGCTACATCCATCTTGCCGCCGGCCACGACCTGGGCGATGAGTGTGTCGAACGCCTGCGGGGAGATGTACTCGACCTCGAGGCCCATCTCCTCAGCGACCGCGACGGCCAGGTCGTACTCGAAGCCCTCGGGGTCTCCCGAGGCGGTGAGCTGGATGAACGGCGGGTAGTCGCAGTCGGATCCGACGAGAAGCTTGCCGGGGGTGTTGAGGGTGTAACCCGCCTCGCCGCCATCAGCGGACTTCGCGGTCTCTGCGTCGGCCTTGCCGCCGCATCCGGTGAGCAGCGCGAACGAGAGCGCCAGTACCAGCGCAAGTGTAAGGAGTAGCGACTTCTTCAGGGTCTTCATGGTTCCTCCGAATCGAAGAGCGACGTACGGACTGATACCTTCTGGTTTCCGCATAATCGCACTGAAATACTCAAATTGCAACCCAATTACGTGTATTTTCATATATTTATGCAGTATATCTAGGATAGCTTGAGGGCTCGATACAAAAAGGCGCCGGCCTGAGCCGACGCCTTCTGGGAATCGTGAGTGAGAACGAGTTGGTTCTACGGATTCGGGAACACGGTGCCCGCCCCGTCGGCGGTGAGCTTGGGCATGTCCCCCACCCAACGGGCGAGCAGCAGATCGACGCGACCGTCCACGACCGCGCGGTCCAAAACGGCCTGAACCGCAGTCCCGAGCTGCTTCTTGTCAGGGGATACTCCGATGCCGATCGCGTCGGCGGGGGTGATCTGAGAGACGTAGGAGACGGTCGGATAGAGCGAGGTGAGGTGCGCGCCCACCATGGAGTCGCATGCCACCGCGTCGACCTCGCCCGCGACCAGCGCGTCGAAGGCGTCGACGAGCGTCTCGTACTCCTTCACGTCGGTGGCGCCCCAGCTGCGCTTGAGCTCCCACGAGGCGAGCGAGCCGACTTGGGCTCCCATCTTCGCCGAGGAGATGTCCAGCGAGGTCGGTGTGCCCTCCTGAGAAACGACGAAGATGCCGGGAGCCTCCGCGGCGTAGACGCCCGCCATCGCGATGCTGGTCGCCGAGACCTTGCCGAGGACGGTCGACATCATGATGTCTACCGTGCCGTCCTCCAACGCGGTGAGCGCGTCGTCCGGCGACACGTCCACGAACTCGACGCGCAGACCGAGGTCCTCGGCGACGAGGGATGCGACGTCGACGTCGATCCCTTCGAGCTTGCCGTCGACCTCTGCGGAGAACGGGAGGTACGCGAAGTCGACGCCTACGGTGAGGACGCCTTCGCTCTTTATGACCGGAGGAGCCAGGGTCGGGTCGAGCTTGACCGTACTGGCCGCCTTATCGGGCGTACAGCCCGTTGCGAGCCCCAGCGACAACGCCAAGGCGAACGTGATTACGACGGATGCCGTGCGCTTCATCTCACTCCTCATATGGTCGATCGGGTGCTCCCCCCGGCTGACCTGGTATTTGACCCCACACTCGCGTACTGGAGGGTTCGCTTGATGCGATCTCACTACTACCCCTCTCGCCCGGGATGCTGGATGCGTCCGAACGGGCGGTACGACTTACCCCTAAGACGCGCCATGCTCACGACCGGCGAACCGGGCGTTTACGTGGATCCTTTTGACCGCATCTGCCATGGACTAGGACGCTTGCGCGTCCGCAACCACAGACCCGGGGGGAGCACCGAAGATTCTACCACTCCCTCACCGAGCCCGAGCGGGCACCGGGCGCACACCTCCGAAACTCCAGAGGCGACCGGGGTGACGAACGAACGCCCTTCTCAACAAACGCGAGGAGCGACGTCAGACGTTTCCGAGATGCACGTGGTCGAGGTGCTTTGCGGCGATCTCCGCCAGGGCATGGAGCTCTGCGACGTCGGTCGCGGCACGGTCGGTCATGTGCCACTGGGGGAAGAAGCGCGAGAGGTGCAGCGGTATCCCCCGGTCGACCGAGGCGAGCCACGACGAGAGCGCCTCCATCTCCTCGGGTGAGTCGTTCGCGCCGGGAACGACGAGCGTCGTGACCTCCACGTGGCATCGCGTCGAGGCAAGCTCGATCGAACGCTTCACCGCAGCCAGTCCCCCTGGACCTCCGAGCATCCGGTAGTACTCCTCCGTGAAGCCCTTGAGGTCGATGTTCGCCGCGTCGATGTGCTCCATCAGCTCGAGCCAGGGCTCCTCGTTCGCGTAGCCGTTGGTGACGAGCGCGCATACCAGCCCGTTCTCATGGGCGAGCGGGGCTGTGTCGACGATGTACTCGTGGCTGATCGTCGGCTCGTTGTAGGTGAAGGCGATGCCGATGTTGCCCTGGTCGCGCAACGCGAGCGCCCGCGCGACGAGCTGCTCCGGCGAGATGTAGACCGCGTCCATCTTCGACTCTGCGAAGTCGAGCGATATTGAGCTGTTCTGGCAGAACGGGCACGCGAGGTTGCATCCCCAGCTGCCCGAGGAGAGGATCCACGAACCCGGATGGAAGTGGTAGAAGGGCTTCTTCTCGATCGGATCGAGCGCGAGCACCGTCGTCATGCCGTAGTTGTCCGAGTGCACGACCCCGCCGACATTGGAGCGTGCATGGCAGATCCCCACCTGCCCGGGGGCGAGCTTGCAGCGGTGCGGGCAGATGGTGCAGCGCACGGTCTCGGCGGTGGAACCGGTGGGAGTCCCGATGTGCTCAGACATGGCGGACCACCTCGAATCTCTCCAACGAATAGCGTTCGTCCGCGGAGATCCCGCCCTTCTGCAGCGCGATCGAGACCTGTTGCCATGGTGTGTCGACACCTTCGAGGTCCGGGAGGAGCAGTCCGCGGCGATACCCGCTCGTGACGATCACCCCGTAGCGTTTGGGGTCGAGCTCATCTTCCGAGGCGATCGGCTCAGGGTCGCCCAATACGTCGACGCTGTACGTGAGCGTGGGCAACTCCTCGGCGACCACCGGCTCGAACCGCGGGTCCTCGGTCCCGGCGCTCACTGCGTTTCGGACGATCTCGGCTCCGAGACTCGGCTTGGTCGCCGCGATCGTGCCGATGCATCCCCTCAACTCACCGCGCACCTTGAGCGTGACGAACGCCCCCGCGGCGCGCGTGGAGAGCTCGTCGGGCAGCGTCTCCAGAAGCTCGCTCGGGATATCGCCAGGGAACGAGGGTATCCGCCCGGTGCGGAGATAGGTCTCGAGCGCGAACTTAGCGAGTCGTACGTGGCCGCTGTGCTCGGGCTCGGTCTTCTCCGAAGCCGCCCCGGCGGTCGCGCCGGCGGATTCCGTGTCGACCGGGATGAACGAGCCGACCGCGTACCCGACGCCCCACGGACCCTCGTAGGAGAGAAGGTCGGAGCGGACGGAGCGACCCTCGAGGGCGCCCGCCATCACGATGAACGAGCGCAGTCCGCATTCGCCCGCACGGTCGCTCATCTGCTCATCGAGCTTCAGGAGCTTGTCCAGTTCGCCGGATGCGAGCGCTTCGGTCACCTTTCGGTCGAACACCGGGCCCTCGGGAGCGAACCCGTAGGGACCGCTGTCGAGAAGGCGATGTGAGAGGTCGCCGCTCGCGACGAGCACCACGCGGCGGTCGAGCGACTCGGCGACCTTGGCGATGCAGCGACCGAATCGGAAGTGATCCTCTGCCGAGAGTCCCGAGACCCCGATGCGGACGACCTTGTAGCCGGAGGCGCGGCGGCCGATGAAGTACAGGGGTATGAGCGTCCCGTGGTCGAGCTCGGGGTCGACCTCGCCTTGGGTGCCGGCGGGAATCTGCTCCTCCGCCGCTGCGTCTGTGAGCGCGTCGGCGAACTCGGCATCGTAGAGCACATGCATGCGCGTGCCGATGGCGCCGAATTGCGAGAGGTCGCCGAAGGCCTCAGTTCCGGGTGAGATGTGGAAGTAGTCGGCGTACACGGTGGCGTGCGGAGAGAGCACGACGATCGTCTCAGGGGCGAGCTTCGCGATCTCTTGGGCTATGCGGTCGTACGCGGCGATGGTGTCGCTCGCGCCGCGCTCCTCCCCCTTCCCGACCTCGGGGACGATGATCGGCGGATGGGGTGCGACGAACGCTCCGATGATTGCCATGTCCGGCTCCTTGTCACGGACGCGGACCGAGAATCGCCGCGTCGGATGCGGTCTGCCTTGTTTATGCCCCATCCCGAGGGGGTCTCACGCGGAGTTGGGATGCAAACCTCACCAGACGCGTGCGAGCGTTGCCACCCGCACCTCTCCCGCGCCCGCCGACGCAAGTGCTCGCGATGCCGCGTCGACGGTCGCCCCGGTGGTGAAGACGTCGTCGACAAGGAGAACGCTGCCGTCCAGCGGACGCACGCACCTGAAGGTGCCCGCGACGTTGGCGGCGCGCTCGGCGCGTGAGAGGACCCGCTGGTCGGACGCATGGGTACGGGCGAGGAGGCGCGTTGGGCCGGGATATCCGGCTTCCGACGCGAGCGCGCGGGCAAGCGCCTCGGCGTGGTCGAACCCGCGCCTGCGAACGGCCGCCTTGGTGGCGGGGACCCAGGTCACTGCGTCCGGGACGCCTTCCCACACTGAGGAGACGCCGCGGCCTAGCAGACCTCCGAGCACCGATGCGAGGCGGCGCTCGTCGCGGTCCTTGTAGAGCACGATCGCGCGCGACAGCGGAGGCACGAACTCGCCGAGGGAGTAGGTCTGGGCGAAGGCGAATGCGGCGTCCTCGCACTCCGTGCAGACGAGATGACCGAACGGCGCGCCGCAGCGGGGGCAGGCCCATCGCTGCTCGATCCTGGGCAGCGCCGCCTCGCACCCGCCGCACAGCAGCTCGCCTGGGAGCTCGCAGCCGGAGCACCGGGTCGGCCAGAAAAACTCAGCGATGTCGTCGAGAATGCCCGCGCGTCCCACCTCCGACGCACGGGATACCATCGCCCGCCAAACACCCGCCGAACGCGACGAGG
>CAZMJV010000010.1:13196-22199 GCA_964566905.1 uncultured Coriobacteriia bacterium
ACCTCCGACGCACGGGATACCATCGCCCGCCAAACACCCGCCGAACGCGACGAGGTAGGTCTCAACGATGGGTCGCAGAGAGGTCAGCTCAGGGGCGCGTCCGCACCCGCCACTTCGTGACGAGGCTCTTGGGGTGGAGGTGCTCGGCGATGTAGCTCTTCCGACGCAGGATGGCGTTCTTGCCTGCCTTCCTCTCCTCACGAGTGAGATGGGGAGCCTTCAGTGCGTCGTTGATGATCGTGATATCGGAGCGCCACGTCTCGACGAACGACGCGGACTTCTGCGTCGGGGAAACGCGGTAGAGGGACAGCCTGTCGGGGATATAGCGGTGCTTGTGACCCGCAACCATGGCCCTGATCCAGAGGTCGTAGTCCTCCCCGTAGATCCCCTCGCGGTAACCGCCGAGTTCGACCCAGATGCTCCTCCGGTAGCACGCACCCACACTGAAGAAGCAGCCGGTCAGTACGTCAGCCAGCGACTCGGAATGCTCGACTTGGAACGCATCCTCCATGTAGCGCACGGCGCGGTTGCCGTCGCACCAGCAGAGGTAGCCGTTGCAGGAGAAGATGTCGTGCTCGGGGTTGCGCTCGATCGCGTCGGCCATCGACGAAAGCAGCTCGGGCAGAAGCACGTCGTCGGCCGAGCAGATGGTGACCCACTCGCCCACCGCCGCCGCGACCCCCGTGTTGTACGCGCCGCCCGTGCCCTTGTTCTCCTGCGTGATGACGCGGAACCGATCGTCTCGGCTCTCGTAGGAGCGCGCAAGCTCGAGCGTTCCATCGGACGAGCCGTCGTCGACGACGACGCACTCCCACTGGGAGTACTCCTGCGCCAGGACAGCGTCGAGCGTCTCGGCAAGGGTGTCTTGAGCGTTGTATGCGGGGACGATGACAGAGAACTTCGTGTTCAGCCGTCTGATGAACGCCTCGCAGTGAGCGATGCCGCCCCTAGCGATCTCCTCCTGTTCGGCGGAGAGCTTACCCGACGCGATCAGGTCGTCGAGGACGCGGATCCTCGCGTACTGCTCATCCTCGACGGCGCTGCCCTTGCGGTTCGGGGCGTCTTGAATGTAGCGGTAGAGGACCTCGGGAAGATACAGATGCTTGAATCCGGCGAGAAGCGCCCTCATCCAAAAGTCTTCGTCCTCGACTCTGCGCAGCTCGCTGCGGTAGCCTCCCACCTCCTCGAAGACTCGAGGCCGGTAGACGGTGCCCGCACCCGGAATCACCTCGCCGCCCAGCATCTCCTCGATGGTGAGCGATCGCTGCTCGTTCCAGTTGAAGAACGGCCACTCGGTGTCGGGGAGGACGAACCACAGGTTGTGGCCGTAGATGTCGTAATCGGGGTATTGCTCCACATCCGCGAGTGCGGTCTGCAGGAAGTGCGGGACGAACTCGTCGTCAGCATCGAGCACGACGAACAGTTCGCCATGCGCCTGGGAGAATGCGAGATTGAGCGCGGACGCGGTCCCGGCGTTTGGCTTGGTCAGGACGGTGATGCGCGCGTCTTGAGCAGCGTATCCCTGTGCGATGCTCAGCGTATCGTCGGTCGAACCGTCGTCGACGACGACGAGCTCGAAGTCCCCGACCGTCTGCGCGAGGACCGATTCGATCGCCCGCGCGAGGGTCGTCTGGGCGTTCCACGCCGGCACGGCGATGGTGAACGCGGGACGCGCCTGCTTGTCCTCCAATGCCACTCCCTTACCGGTCGCTGCGCAACTCGTGCATCGATCCGGTGCCGGAGACGAGTTCGGCGAGGCGGGAGATATAGCCGTCCTCACGAAGTGCCACGCCGTTCTCTGTGATGATCGCGGTGATGTACTCGGACGGGGTCACATCGAACGCCGGATTGTAAACGTCGACGCCGGGCGGGGTATTGCGCATCCACGCGTCGAACGCGTACGCGCCCCCTTTTCGGGTGACGATCATCTGATGGCCCTTGGCCATGTCGAATTCGTACGGTCCCTGCGCGGTGAGCAGGTCGAACGCGCGGGAGGACTCGGGCGAGTTGGGGGCGAACGTGCCGGAGACGGTCACACCCTCCACCTCGCGGGGGTCGCGCTGCTCGATCTCGATGAGCCCGCCGTTCTCCAGCGTGAGATCCACGGTCGAGGAAGGTGCGGCCACGTAGAACGGGATGCCGTGCTCCTTGCAGAGCACCGCAAGTCCGTAGGTGCCGATCTTGTTGGCGGTGTCGCCGTTCGCGCAGATGCGGTCGGCTCCGACGATGACCGCGTCGACCCAGCCGTTGTGCATGACGCTCGCGGCCATGTTGTCGCAGATGAGTGTGGAGGGAATCGCCGCACGCTGCAGCTCCCATGCCGTGAGACGTCCGCCCTGGTTCACCGGACGGGTCTCGTCGACCCAGACGTGCTCGATCTTGCCCTGCTCATACGCGGAGAAGATCACGCCCAGCGCGGTGCCGTAGTAGACGGTCGCGAGCGAGCCGGCGTTGCAGTGCGTCAGGACGTTCGCGCCCTCAGGGAGAAGCTCGGCGCCGTTCGCGCCGATCCGTCGGTTGCGCGCCTCGTCCTCCTCTTGCATGAGGCCGGCCTCCTCGACGATGAGCTCCTTGAGCTCGTCGAGCGGAAGGGACTCATTGTTGTGGGCGAGGCGACGGATGCGCTCTGCTCCCCACTGAAGGTTCACGGCGGTCGGGCGCGCTGCGGCGACCCGGGCGGCCACCTCGTCAATCGATGCGAGGAACGACTCGACGTCGGTGTCGGTGGACTCGTTCACGGTCCACACGGCGAGCGCGAGCGCCGCGGCGACGCCCAGAGCGGGCGCCCCACGGACCGCGAGCGTTTTGATTGCGAGCGCAACCGCATCTGCCGTGCGGCAGACGAGCAGGTCGCCCTGGAGCGGCAGGCGGGTCTGGTCGATCATGAAGACCGCCTCTGACCCGTCAGCCTCGTCGACCCCCCACCAGATGGTGCGAGGAATGTTCTCGATTCCCACGGTCGACTCCCTTATCGGATTTAGACGGTGCCGTGCTGCCAGGAGTGGAGGTACTCCTCCTGCTCGGGGGTGAGGACGTCGATCTCGACGTTCATCGAGGCGAGCTTGAGCTTGGCCACCGAGGCGTCGATGTCGAGCGGCACGTCGTAGACGCCGGGCTCGAGGCTCGCGGCATTCTTGACCATGTACTCGGCGCACAGAGCCTGGTTGGCGAAGGACATGTCCATGACCGACGCGGGGTGTCCCTCGGCGCAGGAGAGGTTGACGAGACGACCGTCGGCGAGCAGGACGATGGTCTTGCCGTCAGCGAAGGTGAACTCCTCGACGAGCGGCTTGAGCATGCGGGTGGAGGCGGCGTTCTCGCGCAGCCACGGGATGTTGATTTCGGCGTTGAAGTGGCCGGAGTTGCAGATGATGGCGCCGTTCTTCATGGCCTTGAACATCGGCGCGTCGATGACGTTGAGGTCGCCGGTGACGGTGATCCAGATGTCGCACTGCGCGGCGGCCTCGACGGCGGGCATCACTCGGTAGCCGTCCATGACGGCCTCGAGTGCGGCCAGCGGGTCGACCTCGCACACGATGATCTTGGCGCCCAGACCCTCGGCGCGCATGGCTGCACCCTTGCCGCACCAGCCGTAGCCGGAGATGACCACGGTGCGACCGGCGAACAGACGGTTTGTCGCGCGGATGATGCCGTCGATGGTCGACTGGCCGGTGCCGTAGCGGTTATCGAAGAGGTGCTTGGTGGACGCCTCGTTCACCGCGACGATCGGGTACTCGAGAGCGCCGTCGTCGGCCATCGCCTTGAGGCGGATGACGCCGGTCGTGGTCTCCTCGGTGCCGCCGATGATGTACTCGAGGGCCTCGCGACGGGTGTCGTGGACGATGCCCACGACGTCGGCGCCGTCGTCCATGGTGATCTGCGGCATGTGGTCGATCGCAGCGGAGATGTGCTGGTAGTAGGTCTCGGTGTCCTCGCCCTTGATGGCGTAGGTGCGGATGCCGTAGTGCTGCACGAGCGCGGCTGCGGTGTCATCCTGAGTGGAGAGCGGGTTGGAGGCGGCGAGCACGACGTCTGCGCCACCGGCGGCCAACGTGCGCATGAGGTTCGCGGTCTCGGTCGTCACGTGCAGGCACGCGGAGATGCGCACGCCCTCGAGCGGCTTCTCGCGCTCGAAGCGCTCACGGATGGAGGCGAGGACCGGCATGTCGCGATCTGCCCATTCGATGCGGTCGCGCCCGGAGTCGGCCAGAGCGATGTCCTTGATGTGGTGGTTCATAGGGTGTTCCTCCTACATAGAGATTCGTCGGTACCGGACTCCCTGAAGGGATAATTCGCAACCGTGGGAGTATAACAAAACACCTGTCCTGCGACTTATGGCCTGAGGAAGTTGCTGTCTATCGTCTTCTCCGCGTCGGTGGTCACCGCGAACACGCCTCCCAGGATGTAGAGGTTCTTGATCGTCGCACGGTTCGTGTAGACGACGTAATCGACGTTCCACTCGGAACTCGCGCGGGGCGTGAGAATAAGCGGATTCTTGTTCATACCCGCAACCGGCCCCGCTGAAATCCCGTCGATCATCGACTCGCCCGACGAGACATACAGCCCCGAGTACGTGAAGCCCTCGTTCGAGACGAGATAGTTCGCGAGGATCGCGGCGGTCTGATAGAGCGTGGAGCCCGCCGCGATACAGGACACCGCCGGCAACTTCGACTTGACCGCAGGCGTGACCGCCATGTCGCCGCCCACCACAAGGGACTGGGTGATTCCCAGATCAGAGATGCTGGCGGTCGAAGACGCGGGGATGCTGGCGGCCTCGACGGGGATGATGGGCACATGCTGGGCGAAGGCGAATCCAGCGGCGCCCACGGCGTCTATGCCGCTGTTCCCGTTGAGTACGATCGCGCGCGTGCCGACCGTCAAGCCTCCGACACCGGCGACGAACTTCATCTCTTTGTTGATCTCGTATGCCGTACCGAAGAGCGTGGAGCCCGCGAGGCGATGGACCAGCACGACGCCGGGAATCGCCTCGAGCTGCTCCTCGACCTGTTCTTGAAGAACCGACGTCCCTCCCACGATGTAGACACCGTTCGCCCCGAGGCGCTGGATCTCGGCGCGAACCGAGGCATCCAACGATGTCGACGAGGTGACCAATATGGGACCGCCCGCACCGTTGCTGAGCACGCCTGCGAGCCCCGACGCCGTCAGCGCATCGATGGGGCCGGCCGCGACGATGACCGAGCGGGTGTTCCCGTCGATGGGGAACGCCTTCTTGGATGCCTCGACTGAAGTGTTGTACTGGGTGTCGCCCCAGATGCGGGACGTCTTGCCCGAAGGGGCGTATCCGGAGACGACCTCGATGTAGGTGCTGAGGAAGCCAAGACCGTTGGTACGGCAGAAGTTGCTGATCGGCGTGTTTCCGGTGAGAACCTTGGTTCCATAGTTCGCCGTGGTGATCGTGATCTCGGTCGGGCGCGGGGAGAATCCCGTCTTGCTGATACGGAACCCGGTCAGGACCGCGTCCGCCGGAACCTGCGATGCCCACGCCGTCTGCTTGCGGATCGCCGCAACGAGCTGGGATGCCGTGAACGTCTTTGTCACGATGTGACTCGGGGGCGTGTTGGGATACGGCTCTGTGATGCCCTTGATGTAGGAGAGCGCTCCTGACCAGACGTTCTCGGCATTCTCCGTGTAACCGCCGGCCGAGGAGGAGAAGTACGCGGTGATGACCTTGCCTCCGCTCACCCCGACCTGCCCAACGGTACCCGCGACCGCTGCGGTGATGTTCGCGGCGTAGAGCTTGTCGCTGGCGTAACGGGCAAGTGTGCCTGACGCGACCTTGCCGTATCCGTTGTAGACCTGGAATGATTCTGTGCACGCGACGAGTTTGGAGTCGAGATCGGTGGCCGGGTTGGTGAAACCACAGCTCAGCGCATACGAGCGGGCCGCCAGCGCTTGGGCCTTGAGCGCCTCGCCGTGCCATGACGCCGGCATCTCGCGGGGAACTACGCCGTTGAGATAGCTCTCCATCCAGACGCGGTTCTTCACCGTGTACGACTGACCGGAGCCGGTGAAGACGAGGGCCCCCTCGTACGCAATATTCCTACAAGAGTCGGGCTCATCGATAAGCCGTCGAGAACCGCTCGGCTCGCCCAACGCAACGACTCCGAGGGACATGCCAGAGGCTTCGTAGACCACAAGCCCATCCGCCGGGAAGGGAATCGGCGCATTGACGGCGGCCCAGTTCATGTCGAGAGGGGTGACCGTGCCGTTTCCGGCATTGAAATCGAGATAGTAGCGACCCTTGGGGAGTGTCACGCCGCCGATGACTATGGGATAGGTCGGAGTCTCAACCGTCCACACACCACCCCTGAGGGCCGCGTCGCCGACCCCAACGATTCCCACGTTCATGCGCGGCTCGCTGCGCCCGTTGTACTGGCCGGCGATCGTCGTGTTCTGGTAGTACGTGGTGAATATCTGCTGGTAGAGGTAACCGGCATTCGCCATGCCCGAGGCGCCGTACTGGCTCATCCCGAGACCGTGCCCGTTGCCGCGCGCAGTGATCGTCCACACGGGCTCGGCGGCCGATGCGGCCGTGGGCAGTGCCACGAGCGCCGACGACGCCAGCATCACGAGGACAAGGATTCTACGAATAAACTGCACGGGCCTCTCCTCAGGTAGTTTTCACGGGCAAGTATACCAACGCCCCAGCACCGTTCTCAATTCTCCACGCGAACGTTACCTTCGCGGCTCGGCGCGCAAAACACCGCGCCCCCGGTCGCAGTCGCGAATCGGGGGCGCGGGAGTGAGTGCGGAGATGTTTACGCGAAAGCGCCCTTGACCGCGGCGATGACCGCGTCCTGCTGCTCGCGGGTGATTCCCGGGTAGCACGGAAGCGCGAACGTCTTGCCGTCGCAGCCCTCGGAGACGGGCAGCGAGGGGGTCACCCATCCAGGGAGAAGGTCGAAGCACTTCTGCTTGTGGAGCGAGAGCGGGTAGTAGAGCGCGGTGCCGATACCCTCGGCCTTGAGCGCGTCCATGACCTTCTCGGAATGATCGGACTTGAGGATGTAGAGGTGGTAGATCATCTCGCCGTACTCGCGCTCGACGGGGAACTCGAGGTCGCCGATGCCCGCGAGGGCCTCGTTGTAGTAGGCAGCGGCCGAGCGGCGCTGGCCGTTCCACTCCTCGAGGTGCGGCAACTTGACCGAGAGGATTCCGGCCTGCAGCGCGTCGAGACGGGAGTTGGACCCGAAGTCGGAGTGGATGTACTTCTCGGGCATGCCGTGCGTGGCGAGCAGACGCGCACGATCGGCAAGTGCCTTGTCGTTCGTGGTGATGCAGCCGCCGTCGCCGGCAGCGCCGAGGTTCTTGGTCGGGAAGAACGAGAAGGCCGCAGCCACGCCCATCGAGCCGGCGCGCTTGCCCTTGTAGGTGGCGCCGATCGCCTGGCAGGCGTCCTCGACGATGACGATCCCGTGACGGTCGGCGATCTCCTGAAGCGCGTCCATGTCGACGCACTGCCCGAAGATGTGGACGGGGATGATCGCCTTGGTCTTGTCGGTGATGAGGGCTTCGATCTTCGAGACGTCCATGTTGTAGGTGCCCGGCTCAATGTCGACGAACACCGGGGTGGCGCCCACGTGCGTGATGCACTCGACGGTGGCGAAGAACGTCCACGGGGTGGTGATGACCTCGTCGCCCTTACCGATGCCGAGAGCGGCCATGATCAGGAAGAGGGCGTCGGTGCCATTGGCGCAGGGGACGCAGTACTCGGTGCCGCAGTACTCGGCGATCTCCTTCTCGATCGCGGCCACGCGCGGGCCGCCGATGAATCCCGCGTTGCCCATAACGTCGAACCAGACCGCGTCGAATTCGTCCTTGAGCTCCTGATACTGCAGTTTCAGGTCGAGCAGCGGAATACCCAATGTACCTCTCCTGTCTTTCTGCGGTGCCGGCGGCACCATTCGGGAATGTAGAAAACCCCGGGCACTGGGCCCGGGGAAATGTCCTTACTGGTTGCTGAGCAACTCGTCCTCGGCGACCTCGCGGACCGCCTTGGCGGGTACTCCCATCACGACCGTGCGGGCAGGAACGTCCCGACTTACGACCGCGCCGGTCGCGACGAACCCGTCCTCGCCGATCTCGATGCCGGGCAGGATGTGGGTTCCGCCGCCGACGCGCGCTCCGCGACGTACGGTGCAGCCCTTCATCTCGCTCATGACCTTGTCGGTGCGGCCCATGTAGTTGTCGTTGGTGGTGACGACCATCGGGGCGATGAAGACGTCGTCCTCGATGGTGACGTATGCGGTGACGTAGGCGCCGCTCTGGATGCGGACGCGCGAGCCGATGGTCGTGCCGTTCTCGACGGTGACGCTGCGTCCGACGATGGTGTTGTCGCCGATCGAGCACTTCTCGCGGATGCCGGCGTTGTCGCCGACGACGCTGTCGCGGCCGATCGTGGTGCCCGCCATGAGCACGGTGTGGCTTCCCACCGAGGTGCCCGCGCCGATACGCAGGGGACCGAGGTCGGTCACCTGGGCGGTCGAGCTCTTGCCCACCTTGGGGCCTCGACCGACGACGGCGAAGTCGGCGATGGAGCATCCGTCCTCGATGACCGTCGCGGGGTGGATCGTGACGTTGTCGCCGATGACGACGTCGTTGCCGATGACCACGCTCGTATGGATGTGCACGAACGAGCCGATCTTGACGTTGTCGCCGATCTTCACGAATTCGTCGATGACGGCGAACGGCGAGGGGGTGAACTCCTCGCCGTAGGTGGAAGTGGGGTGAATGTAGATTCCGGTGCTCATCGTGGCATCTCCTCGGATTCTCTCCATAGCAAAGGGGCGGTGGCAACCACAGCCCCGGTGAAAGGAATCAAACGAAAACAGTCTAGCGCAGACTGACCGCCGCGACGAGTGCATCGGTGTACTCGCGCGTGGTCGCCGCTCCGTCGGTCGATCCGGTACGGGTGCGCATCAGGTCGCCGGTGAGGGTCTCCCCCGCCGCGATGACCTCGATGACCGAGGCGAGGATCTTCTC
>CAZMJV010000010.1:22299-36522 GCA_964566905.1 uncultured Coriobacteriia bacterium
GGCTCGAGCACGAGTCCCATGCAGGTGGCGTCGACGATGCGGTCCTCGAACTCGATCCGGTCCGCGTACTCGGCAGCGACCCTGCGCGCCACGTCGAGGAAGACCCCGTCGGAGCACTTCATGATATTCGCCTTGTGCACCGCGGTGACCTTGCGGCGACCGTTTGCCACGGCGTACTCGAAGGCCGCGCGGACGATGCGCTCAGATCCGGTGATCGATATGGGCTTGATGGAGATGCCCGAGTCGGGGCGGATGGTGCCCGCGCCCTTCTCTGCGACCCACGCGATGAGCTCGGCCGCCTCGGAGCTGCCTTCGGCGAACTCGATGCCGGCGTAGAGGTCCTCAGTGTTCTCGCGGAAGATGACGAGGTCGACGTCCTCGTAGCGCGCGCCCGTGCCGGGTATCGAAACGGCCGGGCGCAGGTTGACGTAGAGGTCGAGCTCCTTGCGCAGTGCGACGTTTATCGATCGGAATCCTTTACCCACCGGAGTGGTCACGGGACCCTTGATGGCGACCTTGGTGCGACGGATCGACTCAAGGACGTAATCGGGCAGCGGGGTTCCCTCGCGCTCCATCACGTGCTCACCCGCCTCGACGACTTCCCACGCGATATCCACGCCGGCGGCCTCGACTACCTTGCGCATCGATTCGACGATCTCGGGTCCGATGCCATCCCCGGGAATGAGCGTGACGAGATGCTGGGTCACTCGCCTTCTCCCGTCGCATCGTCTCCTGCCGCTGCCTGGGCATCCTCGGCTTCGCCCTCACCGGGAACGACGTCGGCATATGCGACGATCTCGCCCGCGCGGCGCTTGAGGAGACCCTTGGCGCCCTGCGCGTCGAAGCGCATGCGGTCAGCTGCGGCCTTGCGCACCTCGGCGGACGCCTTCCCGCTCACGAGATGGATGACCGCGACGAGCATCGACGGGAACTCGGCGTCGCCGTGGTAGCACTGGATCGCCTCATCGATGAGGGGCCAGACACGCTCCGCGCGATGCTCCGTGGTCGCTCCGTACGCGCACAGCAGCCTGAAGGCCGCGAGACGCACCACGCCCGAGTCCTCGTCGTGGAGCGAGGCCTCCGTGCCGTCGAGCGCACGGTCGACCGAGCGGGCATCGACCTCGACGAGACGCGTGAGCGCCTCGAGGATCTCCCAGCGCGTCTGCGCCTCGGGACGGTGAAGCGCGTCGGCCAGCTCCTTCGCGTAGGGCTTGAGCAGCTCCGCGTCGGATTCGGCGACCACTCCGAGCGCTGCGGCGGAGAATTGCCTGATGCGTCGCTCGGAGCCCGAGAGGCTCTCGACCAAGGCTGCCAGGATGTCGGGGTCGGCTATGGCCTGATCCGCGATCATGCTGCGGTCGGCAGAGGGGTCGAAGACGATCTGCTTGTCGGCCCTCTTGACGTCGTCTTTCTTCTTTGTAGCCATGCGTTCCTCCCGTGCTTCGGGGTTGCTAGAGGCTAAATCCGCCGTGCTTGCGGAAGTGGCGTGCGAGCCCTCCGTCGGAGAGCAGCTTCGCCATGACCGGCGGCAGCGGGGTGAACGGGATATCGGTGCCCTGGGTGAGGTTCTTCACGACGCCGCCTTCGAGGTCGACCGAGATCTCATCTCCGTCGGCGATGAGATCGGTGTCGCACTCGACGACCGGCAGGCCGGTGTTGATCGCGTTGCGGTAGAAGATGCGGGCGAAGCTCTTGGCGATGACCGCCTTGGTGTTGGAGTGGATCAGCACGAGCGGGGCCTGCTCGCGGCTCGAGCCCATGCCGAAGTTGGTGCCGGCCACGAGGAATCCGCCCTCGGGCTTCACCTTCTCGTAGTAGTGGGGGTCGAGGTCCTCGAGCGCGTGGACCGCCATCGCCTCCATGTCGGAGGATTTGAACTTGTACTTCCCGCTGATGATGTAGTCGGTGTTGATGTCGTCACCGTACTTGAACGCTTTCGCGATAAGCGGCATGGGTTTTCTCCTCTTCTCTACCGGGCTAGGCGAGGTACGGACGGGGGTCGGCTATCTTGCCCTCGAGCATCGACGCCGCGACCGTCGCGGGACTGCCCAGGTAGACGAACGCGTTGCTGTTGCCCATGCGGCCCTTGAAGTTGCGGTTCGCAGTGGAGATGACGTTCTCGCCGTCGGAGGGGACGCCGTTGTGCGTCCCGACGCACGGTCCGCACCCGGGGGTGACCACCGCGGCGCCTGCCTTGACGAACGTCTGGATGTACCCGGCCTCCATGGCTGCGAGGTAGATGTCCGCAGACGCGGGGGCGACGATGAGGCGCACGTCGGGGTGGATGTGCTTGCCCTCGAGGATCTTCGCGGCGATGGCGAAGTCTTCGAGACGACCGTTTGTGCAGGTTCCGATGAAGCCCTGAGCGACCGGGGTGCCCACGACCTCCTCGATGGGGCTCACGTTGTCGACCGAGTGAGGCTTGGCGATCTGCGGTCCGATGGTCGATGCGTCGTAGACGAGCTCCTGGGAGTAGACCGCGTCGTCGTCGGCGGAGACCGGAGCGGGTGTGCGCTCGCCACGGCCCTCGAACCACGCGATCGTCTTGGCGTCGGCCTCCATGAGGCCCGCCTTGGCGCCGACCTCGATGGCCATGTTGGACATGGTCATGCGCGCGTCGACCGAGAGGTTCTCGATGACGGGTCCGTCGAACTCGAGCGCCTTGTAGGTGGCGCCGTCGGCGCCGATCTGCCCCGCGAGATAGAGGATCAGGTCCTTGGAGAAGACCCCGGGCGCGAGCTCGCCGGCGAAGGTGACCTTGATGGTCTCGGGAACCTTGAACCAGAGCTTGCCAGCGGCCATCGCCGCGGCGCCGTCGGTGGAGCCGACGCCCGTCGAGAAGACGTTGAGCGCGCCGTAGGTGCAGGTATGCGAGTCGCAGCCGACCATCAGGTCGCCGGGGACGACATGGCCGTTCTCGGGGATGAGCTGATGGCAGACGCCGCACCCGACATCGTAGACCTTCGCGCCGGTGCGCTTGCCGAAGTCGCGCATGATCGTGTGCAGAGCCGAGACGCCCTCGATGGGGCTCGGCGAGGAGTGGTCCATGACAACGGCGACGCGCGAGGGGTCGAAGACCTCGGTCACGCCCATGCTCTCGAGCGCTCGGATCGCGAGCGGCGAGGTGCCGTCCTGACCCATGACGAAATCGAGCTCGGCGACGACGATGTCGCCCGCGTGCGCGTCGGTGCCTGCATGGGCCGAGAAGATCTTCTCGGAGATGGTTTTACCTGCTATGGGACTCATCCTCCTTGAGTGCGATGGAGCGGGGACTCTGCGGTCGGCGATCAGGCCTTCTTGGCCTGCTTCTTCATGCTGAGGTAGAGCTCGACGAGCTCCTTGTCGAAGAGCGGGCGCTTGAGCTCGATGGCCTTGACGCGGACGAGCGGCAGCAGCGCCACGGCGTCCTCGTGCGGGAGCTCCTGCCCGTACTCGTGGAACTTCATCTCGAGCGTGCGCGATCCGGAATGCTTGCCGACCACGATCTGACGCTCTGAGCCGACCTCGGAGGGGCTGAAGACCTCGTAGGTCTTGGGGTTCTTGATGACGCCGTCGGCGTGGATGCCCGACTCGTGCGCGAACATGTTCGAGCCGACGACCGGCTTGGAGACGGGCATGACGCGCCCGGCTGCGGCCATGACGTACTCGGTCATCTCGACGAAGCGCTTGGTCCCGTAGCCGAGGTCGAGTCCCTCGACGTACTTGAGCGCCATGACGACCTCTTCGAGCGCGGCGTTGCCAGCGCGCTCCCCGAGTCCACCGACGGTGACGTTGACCCAGGTGGCTCCGGCATGGATGCCCGCGAGGGCGTTGGCGACCGCCATTCCGAAGTCGTTGTGGGTGTGCATCTCGATCTCGAGGCCGGTCTGCTCGACCAGCTCCTTAATGACCTTGTAGGTGCGCAGCGGGTCCATGATTCCGATGGTGTCGCAGAAGCGGAGACGGTCGGCGCCCTCTTCCTTGGCGGCCTTCGCGTACTCGAGCAGGAAGTCGAAGTCGGTGCGCGACGCGTCCTCGGCGTTGACCGAGACGTAGACGCCCTCGCTCTTCGCGTATGCGGTCGCCTCGCGGATCGACTTGATGACCCACGCACGGTCCTTCTGGAGTTTCGTCTTGATGTGGATATCGCTCGTGGCGAGCGAGATGGCGACAGCGTCGACGCCGCACTCTATGGAGGTCCTGATGTCGGGAAGCGCTGCGCGGTTCCATGCGAGGACGGAGGCGCGAAGGCCCAGGTGTGCGATCTCCTCGATCACCTCTCGTTCGGAGCCGCCCATGACCGGGATGCCGGCCTCGATCTGATCGATGCCGATCTCGTCGAGCATGCGGGCGATGTGCACCTTCTCCTGATTGGTGAACACGACGCCTGCGGTCTGTTCACCATCGCGAAGCGTGGTGTCGTCGAGCTTGAGAGGATTGAGTCCGAGTTTGGACTCGACGGGAAGTTCCCAGGGCTTTTCCATAGATGACCTCCATGTACAACGGTGCGGATCGTCGAAGGTTCCGGCGACTGACAAAAGGGTGCATGCGCCCCAAAGTAGAAGGACAGTATACGCCTCAGTCGGAAAAAGTGCTATATCCTTGCAAAGGTTATTCCTGTATTCGCATACATGCACGTTTTTATGCGATTTATGGATACGGTACAGCGCGATGGAGCGCGCGTATGCGAAAGACGCCGTATCAGCCCGTACGACCGCTCAGACGTCGGCCCATACGGGGACATGTTCCCGGGCACCCGCGAGTTGGACCCGATGCGTGGACGCAAGCGGGTCGAGCGAGGCCAGATGGGCGTGGAAGCGGGGGGAATGGTCCGGGTGCTTGAGGTGCGCGAGCTCGTGCAGCACGACATGGCGCGCGAGCGGACGGGGGAAGAACATCAGGTTGCGTGAGAGGGAGATCGTCCCGCGGCCCGAACATGAACCCCAACGCGACCGCGGCGCACCGATGCGGAGGCGCTTGGGAGCGACGCCGGCGACGGCTACGCCCTCCTCGAGAAGGTCCCCCAACGCATCGTGGGCGATCCGGTCCACCAGGCGCCTGAGCGCTCCGGCGCAGGCCTCGGCGTCATCCACGTCGCCGCTGACCACGACGAGGCCTCCGTCGAGACGGGCGGAGACGCGCGCGGACCCCGTGTGCCGGTACTCGATCGGCCAGGTCTCCTCCAGCGCACGTAGTTCGAGCACGCTCGGGAGCTGCGCCTCCGTTCCTGAGAGGTGCTCCTCGCGACGCGAGGCCACCTGCCCCAATGCAGCGAGCGCCCATTCACTCCGCGAGCGGACGATCGCCTCCACGTCGACGCGCGAGCCGCGCGGCACGACCACGACGAGGCCATCTCTCGCGGAGACGGTCAGGCGCACGTGTCGGGCACGCGCGCTCTCCCTCACGGTGTAGGGGATGTGCTCCACCGAGCTACTCGTCGCGGGGCGCCCGGCGCACGATCCAGCAGCGGTGTCCGCCGTGGCTGCGCTCGAAGTCCTCGGAGACGGTGCGGGCGGTGATCTCCTCGAAGAGGACCCCGGCCTTCTCCAGCGGCTCGACGTCGAGTTTGAACCCGCGTCGGTTGCACGAGAAGATCGCGACGCCGTCGCGGGTGAGAAGTCGCGAGATCCCGATGAGCAGCTCGACATGATCGCGCTGGACGTCCCAGGTGTCGGTCATCTTGGCGCTGTTCGAGAAGGTGGGCGGGTCGCAGAAGATGACGTCCCAGCGGAACTTGGTGCGACGCTGCTCGGAGACCCATCGGGTGACGTCGGCGCGCACGAGCTCGTGGTGCTCCCCCACCCGGAAACCGTTGTTGGCGAGGTTGCGCCCGGCCCAGTCGAGATAGGTCTGCGAGAGGTCGACGGTCGTCGTCGAGAGAGCTCCGCCGGCGGCGGCGTAGACCGTCGCGGTGCCGGTGTAGGCGAAGAGGTTGAGGAACCGCTTGCTTTCGCAGTCGTCGCGGATCATCGAGCGCGTGATGCGGTGGTCGAGGAAGATGCCCGTGTCCAGGTAGTCGGAGAAGTTCACCTCGAAGAGCAGGCCGCCCTCCTCAATCTGACCCACGACGCCGTTGCGACCGGCGACGCCGTACTGGGAGCCGCCCCTCGCCCGCTCGCGGACCTTGAGGAAGACGTTCTTGGCATCGACGTCGAGGATCGTGGGAACGACCGCGAGGACGTCGGAGAGTCGCATCGAGGCCTTGACCGGGTCGATGTCGCGCGGAGGCGCGTACTCGGCGATGTGCACCCAGCGCTTGCCGGCGTCGGGGCCGGCGCCCTGGTAGAGGTCGATGGCGACGTTGTAGTCCGGCAGATCGGCGTCGTAGATGCGGTAGCACGAGATCCCGGCCTTGCGCGCCCACTTGGAGCGGTGCGCGTAACGCTTGGTGAGGCGGTTCACGAACGCCTCTGCGGCGGGGTCGGACACGACGATCGACGAGGTGTCGTCGCCATGGCCCAACTCGAGCTCGGCCGAGGCCGAGGTGTCGACGGTGTAGAGGTGCACAGGGCTCTCGATGCGCCCGTTGAACAGCGGGAACACCGCATCGGGATGCATGGCGAGACCTCGGTCGAGAGAACCGTCGGGGGTGATGACGGCGAGGTGCCAGCCGTCGAACCCGGCACGGAGGCGCTGACCCAGCGTCGCGTAGAGCGCGGGGAGCGACACGAGCGCTTCCATCCGCTCGCCGTACGGCGGGTTCACCGCGACGAGGCCCGGCTTGGCGCCCTCGGGGGCGACGAGGTCGGCGAGGTCGGTCTTGACGACCTTCACGACGCCTGCGAGCCCGGCACGCTTGACGTTCGCCGCAGCGATGGTGAGCGCGCGGGGGTCGATGTCGCTCGCGATGATGGGCGGGATCTTGTCGCGTCCGGCCTCGGCGCGGTCGTCGGCCTCGGCGAGCAGCTCGTCCCAGAGCTCCTGGTCGTGGTCGCGCCACCCCTCGAAGCCCCAATGGGAACGGGTGATGCCCGGGGCGATGTCGCCGGCGATCATGGCGGCCTCGATGGCGAGCGTTCCCGAGCCGCACATGGGGTCGACGAACGCTCCCCCGGCGGCTGCGATGTCCTTCCAACCGGCGAGGGAGAGCATCGCGGCTGCGAGCGACTCCTTCATCGGGGCGATGACCTGCACGCCCGGTTCGCGGTAGCCGCGTCTGTGCAGCGCGGTTCCGGCCAGGTCGATCGACACCGTGGCCTTGTCGCCGCGGATCGCGACGTTGATGAGCAGGTCGGGATTGACGGTGTCCACATCGGGGCGGACGCCCGTGAGGTCGCGGAAGCGGTCGACCACGGCGTCCTTCACGCGGACGGCCGTGAACTGCGAGTTGCGCAGGGTGTCGGACAGCCCGCTCGCATCGACAGCGATGGTGCCCGTCTCTGCGACATGCTCCTCCCAGGGGATTGCGCGGATCGCAGCGTAGAGCGCGTCGCCGTCGGTCGCGTCGACACGGCCGAGCGAGAGCAGGACGCGGGAGGCGACCCGAGACCAGAGGAGCACGCGATAGGCGTCGATGAGCTTGCCGCGGAACGAGACGCCCGACTGCAGCGGGCGCAGCGAGCGCACCCCGATGGCGCGCATCTCGTCGGCGAGGATCTTCTCGACCCCGCGGGGGCAGGGCGCGAAGTACTCCCTCACTGTGTAGCGGTCGCTCATGAAGTGAAGCCTTCGACGACCCAAGTCCCGCTGCGCTGGTCCTTGTGCATGGTGATGAAGCCGAGCTTCTCGGCCTCGACCAGAAGCGCGGTGAACGAGCGGTAGCCGTAGGTCGACTCGGAGAACTGGGGCTGCTTGCGGCGCATCGTGTCCTTGAGCAGCGACGAGTGCATGCGCTCGACGTTCTCACGCTGCAGCGCCTCGATCGTCTCGAAGAGGAGGCTGAACGCGGGCTGCTTCTTGGCGGGCACCGCCTCGGTGAGGAGCGGCGTCCCGGTGGTCGAGACGGTCAGGTCCTCGTAGTAGATGAACTCGTCGCAGTTGGCGGCGAGCAGGTCGCTCGTCGCCTCCTTCATGCCGACGCCAACGACCGTCTTGCCGTTCTCCTTGAGCTTGGAGACGAGCGGCGTGAAGTCGGAGTCGCCCGAAACGATCACGAAGGTATCGATGTGCTCCTTGGCGTAGCTCAGCTCCATCGCGTCGACGACGAGGCGGATGTCGGCGGAGTTCTTGCCGGTCTTGCCGCGGTCGGGGATCTCGGTGAGCTCGATGCCGAGCTCATGCAGGGGCGTGACCGCCTCGGGGAAGCGCGACCAATCGGAGTACGCGCGCTTGGCGACGATCTTGCCCTTCTCAACGAGTCGCTCGAGGATGAGCTTCATATCCGGGGCGATGCCTTTGGTCTGGCGGCCGCCTCTCGTACGCGGGCCGGTGCCCAACGCGAGGTTCTCGTAATCGATGAACACCGCGAGCGCATGTGCCTGGTCCGTCATCGGGATTCCTTTCCCTTCGAGCTCTCGAGCTCGTTCGATTCGAATCGTTCTTCCCCTTCGGGAGCGTCTCGCTTGTCGGGTTCTATCAGATCCGCATCGCTGCGCATCCAGACGTCGTGCGTCTTCCAGATCCCTTCGCTTCTCCCATACCCGTATTTGAGCCCCGTGATTCCGCCGCCCATGAACCCTATGGCAGCGAACGAGAGGTACGGGAGTGCGACGATCGCAGCGAGGAAGGAGAGGAGAAAGCCGATGAGGACCACGGCCGCGTTGAGAAGCCAGTAGCGGCCCGAATGCCCCCTCGCCCGCTGACCGAGTTTGCCGCCGCCCCATGCTCCGAGCGCGATGGCTCCGACGGTGACGACTATCGATAGCAGCGTGGTGAGGGTGGCGTTCATCGGTCCCTAGTTCTCGTTGAGGAACGGGCTGTCGGCGAGGGCCGAGCCGCCCGTCTTGGGCTTGCAGCTGCAGTCGTCGCCGCAGTCATCGTCACAGTCGCAGTCCTCGTCGTGATCGTGGTGATGGTGGTGCGAGGGGTCCCCGCAGCCGCACTCGTCTTCCTCGTCCTCGAGTTCGAGCAGCGACCAGTCGAGCCCGTGCTTCGCACAGGTGTCCTCGTCTGCGTAGAGCAGCCAGAGCGCCTGGGTGCCGAGCTCGTCTCCACCGACGGCGGAGAGCATGTCGTAGAGCTGCTTCGCGGTCTCGAGCCCGGGGAGCGAGAGCTCCATCTCGTCGGCCTCGTCGAGGGCGATGCCCATGTCCTTGATGAAGTGCTTCACATAGAAGCCGGGCGCGAAGTCCCCGGCCAGGATGCGCGGGCCGAGGTTGAGGATCGACCAGGACGAGGCACTACCCGCTCCGACCGAGCGCAGGACCTTCTCGGGATCGAGACCGGCCGCCTTGGCGTACGAGATGCACTCGACGACCGCGAGCATCGAGCCGGCGATGGCGATCTGGTTGGCCATCTTGGTGTGCTGGCCTGCGCCCGCACCGCCTTGGTGGACGATCTCCTTGCCCAACACCTTGAGGCTGGGCAGGACGGCCGCGAAGTCGCCCTCCTAGCCGCCGAACAGGATGGTGAGGTTCGCATTCTTGGCGCCGAGGTCTCCTCCGGAGACGGGGGCGTCGATCGCGTGAAGGCCGGAGGTCTCGGCGACGGCGAAGATGTCGCGGGCGAGACGGGGGCTCGAGGTGGTCATGTCGATGAGGTACGCGCCGTCCTTCGCGGACTCGAGGATGCCGTCCTTGGAGAGGTAGATGTCCTCGACGTCGATGGGATAGCCGACCATCGTGATGACCACGTCGGCGTCGTAGACGGCCGCCGCGACCGTGTCGGCCCAAGAGCAACCCGCCTCGAGCAGCGGGAGCGCGCGCTCCTTGGAGCGGTTGTAGACGGTGACGTCGTAGCCCGCCTTGACGAGGTGCCCCGCCATCGAGCTGCCCATGACGCCGGTGCCTATGAATGCGATGGTCGTGTTTTCGGGAGAAAGCATTAACGGTTCCTTTCGACTTATGCCAGTTTATCCAAGATGTACGCCATGTTCTCGCCGAGGCGACGCATGGTTCTCATTCCCTCTTCGTCCCCCTGGACATCGCCGGACTCACGTCCGATGCCGATGTTCCAGTAGCTCGAGGACACCATATACATCTCCCCGATGCCGAAGAAATGGTTGATCGAGTCGAGCGCGTGCATGGCTCCCGCGCGGCGCACTGCGACGACGCCCGCGCCGGGCTTGCGGACGAGTTGCCCGGTCGAGCGGGCGACCTGTCCGAGACGGTCGATGATCGCCTTGAGCTCGGGCGTGATGTCGCCGTAGTAGACCGGGCTCGCCAGAATGAGCCCGTCGGCCTCAAGCGCCGCGGTGATGACCGCGTTGCCGTCGTCGCGCCGCCCGTAGCACACACCGTCGCGCTCCTTCGAGCAACGACCGCATGCCGTGCAGCCGCGGATGTCTTTCTTTGCGAGCTCGATGAGGTCGCACTCTATCCCCGCCTCGCGGAGAGGAGCGAAGACCTCCTCCACGAGCTGGGTGGTGTTGCCCCCTCTGCGTGCCGAGCCGTTCACTGCCAAAACGCGCATGTTTCCTCCAAACCGAACCGCCCTGTCGAAGGGCGGCCGACACTAGTCGTCAGAACGTCCGAAACGGGAACGGAACGCTTCCGTTGCAGCAGATGCGGCCTCCATGGCCGACGAAGCGGCGTCCATCGCTGCCGAGGCTGAGGCCCGCGCCCGGTCCATCGCCGCGTCCGTGGCCGCCGATGCGGCCTCCTTCGCGGCGTCGACGGCGGCGACCGCCTGAGCGAACGAACCCTCGCGGCGGTCGGGACCCCAGAACGCGAGCGCCACCATGCCGGGGCCTACGTGCGAGCCGATCACCGGACCGATACTCGACCTGACGATACGCGCGTGGGGGGCCAGGTCTGCCACGAGCTCCTCAAGACGATCCGCATCCGACTCGGCTGCCGCCGAGGCGACGATGACTACCGGGGTTGCGTCACCGGAGAGCAGACCGAGCATCTCGGAGAGCGACCTGATCGACTTCTTGCGGCCCCTCACGAGCTTCTCGAACGCGAGTTTTCCGTTGGTGCCGAACCTGAGCATCGGCTTGACGTCGAGCTTCGCGCCCGCCGCGGCCGCGATGTCCGGGAGACGTCCTCCGCGGCTGAGGTGCTCAAGCCCGTCGAGGATGAAGTAGCCGTGCACGCGATAACACGCCTCGACCGCCCATTCGGCGATCTCGCGGGCGGAGACGCCCTCGTCGCGCATATGCAGGGCTTCCAAGACGAGCAGGCCCTCGGCGATCGACGCGAGTGACGTGTCGACGACGTAGAGCTCGGCGCCGGGGTGCGACGCGCGGACGGACTCGCCGATCATCTCGGCGGTTCCGAATGTGCCCGAGAGCCCGGAGGAGAAGCTCAGGTAAACCGTCGGGATACCCGACTCGGCGGCCGCCGTGAACGAGGCCTCAAGATCGGGCATGGGGATCTGCGCCGTGGAGGGCAGCTCCCCCTCGTCGATGAGGGCGTAGAACTTCTCATGCGACATGCTCACGCCGAGGTCGTCTCGGTGCTCGCCGTCGGAGAGGATGAACGGGAAGTGCAGGACCTCCACGTCGGCCGCCGCGAGCAGGTCGCGCGGCAGATCGCAGCAGGAGTCGGTGATGATGCGGCAGATGGCGGGGCTCATCGGATCGGCGCCTCGCATTCGTAGACGAGCGCGGTCCCCGTCGCTCCGACATGGATTCCCGTTACCGACGAGGTGTTGAGCACGCGAGGCATGTAGCCGATGACCGGCTGGATGAAGTTCCTCGCGAACTCCTCCCCCGCCTGTCGGGCGCCGATGTAGTGCACGTAGGCCGAACGGAGCCCGAACTTCTCGATATCCGCGCGGAGCGTGTCGGCGATCTTCTGGCGGGCCTTGTCGAGCGAACGCGCCTTGCCGAACTGATCGGTCTCGCCGTGTTCGACGGTGAGGATCGGGGTGATGTGCAGCAGCGTGCCGAGCGTCGCGGTCGCGCGACCGATGCGTCCGCCCTTACGGAGATTCTCGAGCGACTCGGGGGAGAAGATGAACCGCGTGCGGCGGATCGTCTCGCGCCCGGCGGCGATGCACTCCTCCATCGTCGCGCCCGCCTTGGCGAGCTTGGCAGCTGCCAGGACGACCAGGCCTTCCTGCATCGAGTTCGACTCGGCGTCGAGGATCTCGATCCGCGCGTGCGGAATCTCCTCGAGGATCTTCTCCGCAGCGATACGGGCCGACTGGATGGTGCCGCTCATCTTCTCCGAGACCAGCACGGCGAGAACCTCGCTGCCCTGGTGGACGCGCGAGCGGAACGCCTCCATGAAGTCGTGGACGGAGGGCTGCGACGTGGTGGGCAGCTGCGGAAGTAGTGCGATGCGGGGGTAGAACGCGTCGACATCGAGGTCGAGGTCGCGCGTGGTCCGGTCCGGCTCGACGATATAGAGCGAGACGACGTCGACGCCGTACTCGTCCGTGAGGTCTTTAGGTAGCGATGCCACCGAGTCTGTTATTACCGAAATAGGCACTGCGCCTCCTGCTCCGACTGGAAAATGCGATTCGTTTCTAGGGGTACACGATACAGCAGGCGGGCGTGCAGGCCGCTGAGACGCGTGCCGCCGCCACACGAACCACATCACCCCAGCCTAGAGGGGACGCTCGGTCTCGTAGACGAGTCCGAGGGAAGGGCCGGTGTGCACTCCGATGACGGGGCTGACCGGCAGCGCTCGGACCGTGCGGCCCACCAGCGGTTCGATCGCCTCGCGCGCCCATTCGATCGCAGGCGCTGCGGGTCCGATGTAGTGGACGTAGACCTCTTTCAAACCGCACCGCGCGACGTCTTTGGAGAACTGCTCGACCATACTGGAGAGCGCCTTCTTCACGGTCCGGACTTTCTCGAGCGTCTGGGTCTCCCCGTTCGCGACCGTGAGGATCGGACGGATCTGAAGCACCGAGCCGAGCAGCGCGGACGCGCCGCCGATCCTGCCGCCTTTGCGGAGGTAGTCGAGCCCGTCCGGCGAGAAGATGAAACGTGTTCGGGGGACGCAGTCGAGCGCAGCTGCCTCGCACTCCTCGAGCGAGCCGCCCTGAGCAGCCACGCGCGCCGCAGCCAGCGCGACCGATCCCTCCTGCATGGAGTTCGAGGTCGAGTCGACCAGCGCGTAGCGCCAGTCGGGGTGGCGCTCGGCGACCATCGTCGCCGCGAGGCGTGCGGACTGAATGGTGCCGCTCATCTTCTCGGAGATGAAGACGCCGACCACATCACGACCGGCGGCCGCGGCCGCATCGAGCATACGGGCCAACGTCTCGACCGAGGGCTGGGAGGAGGTCGGGATCTCCTTCATCGTGGGAAGACGGGAGTAGAACTCGTCGACATCGAGGTCGGTCTCGGCCACGTCGACATCGCCCTCGTGCACAAAGAGCGACGCGACGCCCAAGTCGTATTGGGAGACGAAATCCGCGGGGATCGACGCCACGGAATCCACTATCACTTGCACGCTCATCGGTATTCTCCCCGTCCCTGTATCAGCGATGAGTCGATCACGACGCACCCGCACTCTTCCATTTCTATGAACGCCCGCTCGGCGTCTCCCTCGACTATCTCGACCGCGCGGCATCCGTCGCGTACGACCGTGACCGAGAAGCCCTCGGAGACGGCGTCGAGTGCGGTCGCCTTCACGCAGTAGTCCGTAGCCAGGCCACACACGACGACCTCGTCCACGCCGCGCTCGCGGAGCAGATCCGCAAGTCCGGTGGAGGCGTCGCGGCTGTTGTCGTAGAACGCGGAGTACGAGTCGACCTCGATGTTCGTGCCTTTGACGACGACCTCGGTGACAAGATCGACGCGAAGGTCGGCGTGGAGCTCCGAACCCGGAGTGTCCTGCACGCAATGCGCGGGCCAGAGCACCTGCTGGGTCCCCGCGAGGTCGACAACCTCTCCGACGGAGCGTCCCGCGTGGCTGTCCGCGAAGGAGAGATGCCCGGTCGGATGGAAGTCCCTCGTGGCGATGACGAGCTCGAAGATCTCTGCCAGCGCGTTCGCGACCGGCACGACCTCGTCGCCTCCGGCAACCGCGAGCGCGCCGCCGGGGCAGAAGTCGTTCTGTATGTCCACCAAGAGCAGTGCCTTCATCGGAGCCACGTGTCGCTATCCACCATCGCACGAACCTCGTCGATCTTCTCGGACTGGGGCGCAGCCTCCGCCGGATCGATTCCGCGCCACGCGAGGACGAGCGCCATGCGCAGGTCGTGCAGCCCGCGCTCGATGCCGGCCGGGTACTCGTGGGGATTGAGGAA
>CAZMJV010000010.1:36622-38808 GCA_964566905.1 uncultured Coriobacteriia bacterium
CCGGGGATGGTCATCTTCGAGACCTGCTCGGAGAGCTTGATACGCGGGATCCAGCGGCCGTCTGCGCGGCGTATGGCGGAGAGCTTGTACACGCCGCCGAGCGCGGGCTGGTCATATGCCGTGACAAGACGTGTGCCCACGCCCCATGCGTCGATCGCAGCACCCTGATCCTTGAGCGACGCGATCGTGTACTCGTCGAGGTCGTTGCTGGCCACGATGATCGTGTCGGTGAACCCTGCTTCGTCGAGGAGTACGCGGGCGCGCTTGGAGAGCCACGCGAGGTCTCCGGAGTCCAGACGGATGCCGGCCAACCGCTCGCCGCGCTCGCGCATCTCGCGCCCGACGATGATCGCGTTCACGACTCCTTCGAGGGCGTCGTAGGTGTCGACGAGCAGCGTGCAGTTCTGCGGCATCGTCTTCGCGTACGCGCGAAACGCCTCGATCTCGGAGTCGAACGCCATGACCCAGGAGTGCGCGTGCGTTCCCGAGACGGGGATGTCGTAGAGCTTGCCGGCGAGGGTGTTGGAGGTCGACGAGCAGCCCCCGATGTAGGCCGCGCGGCTCGCTGAGTTCCCGCCGTCGGGACCCTGCGCCCGTCGCAGACCGAACTCGGCCACCGGGGCACCCTCCGCGGCGATGCAGACGCGTGCGGCCTTGGTGGCCACGAGCGACTGGAAGTTGATGCAGTTGAGAAGCGCGGTCTCGAGCAGCTGGCAGCAGACGATGGACCCGGTGATGCGCAGCAGGGGCTCACGCGGGAAGACGATCGTGCCCTCCGCCACCGCATCGACGTCGCAAGTGAACTCGAGGTCGGCAAGATAGGCGAGGAAGTCCTCCTCGAACAGGCTTCCGCCGCCAGGAGCGCGAAGTGTTCTCAGATACTCGATGTCGTCGGGCGTGAATCCGAAACCCTCCATGAGCTCTATCGCCTGTGCGAGACCGGCGGCGACGGTGAAGCCTCCCTCGAAGGGATTCTCCCGAAAGAAGATATGGAAGCATGCGTCGGTGTCGGCGATGCCCTGCTGGAAGTAGCCCTGGGCCATCGTGAGCTGGTAGAGGTCTGTGAGAAGTGAGAGTCCCTTGGGTGCGTCCGTCATCTACCTCGCCCTCCCCTTCCACGGTGCGCCACACGTCGATAGCCAACGCGTCGCACCGAGAACTCCGATGAGCGCCGCAAGGGAGAGGATCATCGGGGCCTGCAGCGTGTGGCTGAAGAGCGCGACCCAGATCTCGCGGAAGATGATCGCGAGGGTGACGTCGATGAGGTCCTTGATGTCGATGTGGTGGACGCGCAGGTAGCGGACCGACACGGCCAGCACCTCGATGAAGATGAATACCGTGAGCGCCGACGTGATGACATGTGCGAGGCTCGTCATGTCGCCCTCGCCGATGGCGACCAGGAGCTCCTTCGCGACGCCCCAGGTCGAGACGGCGACCGCAGCGAGCGCGATGAACGCGAGCACGTCGACGACGAGCATCGAGGCCGCGGAGAAGACACGCGCGAGAGCCAGGCTCAGCTTGTTTGTTGCGTGGTCCTCGTCTTCGAGCACCGTGTCGAGCTCTACTTCGCAGAGGATGTCGTTCTGATTCTTGGCCATGGTTCTCCTTGTCTCGCTGGAAGACAAGGGTACCATGCCCCAGATTGGGAATCCCTAATCGGACCTGCGGCGACACGGTAACGTTGAACGGCGTATCGGGACGAGCAGCCAGCAGGCGACGACGACAGCAGTCACCGCGAGCAAAGGCGCTGCGACCAAGGAGAAGAAACCGTCTCCCGTGCGAATCGCCTTCACCCAAGGAGCGACGCCGTTGTACACCCCCACGACTACCGCGACGCGATCGCCCGGGGCGACGAGACCGGGATCGACCGCAGGGTTGGCGTCGCCCTTGGTGACGAGGCCCTCATCGACGAGTCCGACCACCCGGTGGGTGACGAACCCCTCGCCGCGTGAGATGGAGATCACGTCGCCCTCGCGCACCTCTTCGAAGGGAATCGAGCGCACGAGCACGATCGAGTCGGTCCTCAGCATGGGCTCCATCGACCCGGAGAGCACCACGAGGGGCTTGTATCCGAGGAGGAACGCAGCGCTTCGATCGTCGGGTCCGCTGAAGACGAAGAGAACCGCAGCGGCCGCCGCGACAAGCGCGGCAGCCAGAAGCAGGTTCACAAGGAATGTTGCGAGACG
>CAZMJV010000011.1:0-11239 GCA_964566905.1 uncultured Coriobacteriia bacterium
CAACCACTGCGGACCGGCCGATGGACGCGGCTGCGTAGCCTTCGCACCACGGGCTGCGCCTTTCGCGCGCGAGGAGCCGGCCGAGGTGCTCTTGGCCGGTTTCCCCGTGCGCGCAGGCGCCTTGCCCCGCGTCGACTTTGCAGGAGTGCGAGCAGGCATTTCTATCCCTTGATGTTGTAGAACGCCTCGAGGCCGGCGTACTCGCTCGAATCTCCGAGCTCCTCCTCGATTCGCAGGAGCTGGTTGTACTTCGCGACGCGATCGCTACGGGCGGGCGCGCCGGTCTTGATCTGACCCGCGTTCACCGCGACGGCCAGGTCGGCGATGAAGGTGTCCTCGGTCTCGCCGCTGCGATGGGAGATGACCGCGGTGTAACCCGCGCGCTTGGCCATCTCGATCGCCTCGAGCGTCTCGGTGAGCGAGCCGATCTGGTTCACCTTGATGAGGATGGAGTTCGCGATGCCGAGCTCGATGCCCTTGGCGAGACGCTCGGTGTTGGTGACGAAGAGGTCGTCTCCGACGAGCTGGACGCGGTCACCCAGACGGTCGGTGAGGAGCTTCCAGCCGTCCCAGTCCTCCTCGGCCATGCCGTCCTCGATCGAGACAATCGGATAACGGTCGACGAGCCCGGCCCAGAACTCCACCATCTCCTCGGAGGTGAGCTCGCGACCCTCGCCGGCCAGCACGTACAGGCCGCGCTCGGCGTCGTAGAACTCGGTGGAAGCGGGATCGAGCGCGAACCTGATCTGCTCGCCGGGAGTGTATCCGGCGGCGAGGCACGCCTCGACGATGATCGAGAGAGCCTCCTCGTTGGAAGCGAGGTCGGGCGCGAAACCGCCCTCGTCGCCCACGGCGGTCGAGAGGCCGCGGGACTTGAGGACCGCCTTGAGCGTGTGGTAGATCTCGGCACACCAGCGCAGACCCTCGGCGAAGGTCGAGGCGCCGACCGGCATGATCATGAACTCCTGCAGGTCGACGTTGTTGTCGGCGTGAGCACCGCCGTTGAGGATGTTCATCATGGGCGTGGGAAGCAGGTGCGCGTTGACGCCGCCCAGGTAGCTGTAGAGGGTAAGCTCGGTCGACTCGGCCGCCGCACGTGCGACGGCAAGGGAGACGCCGAGAATCGCGTTTGCCCCGAGTGCGGACTTGTTGGGGGTACCGTCGGCTGCAAGCAGCTCGGCGTCGATGGAGCGCTGGTCGGTTGCGTCGAGGCCGAGAATTGCCTCGGCGAGCTCCTCGTTCACATGGTCGACGGCGCCGAGGACGCCCTTGCCCATGTAGCGGGCGGACTCGTCGTCGCGCATCTCGACCGCTTCGAAAGCACCGGTCGATGCTCCGGAGGGGACAGCTGCGCGGCCGAAGGAACCGTCATCAAGGGAGACCTCGACCTCAACGGTGGGGTTGCCGCGAGAATCCAGTATCTCGCGTGCGTATACGTCGACGATGTAGCTCATGATGTCCTCTCTCTTTGCTTGGCCAGTCGCCAAAGCTCTTCTTGCTCGCCGGTGGAAAGGTCGTCGACTCGACGTCCCTGCGCCTCCGCAAGCTCCTCCATGATAGCCCAGCGTCCACGGAATTTGTCGCACGTGGAGCGGAGCGCCGTCTCTGCGTCGATGTGCTGTTTGCGCGCGAGGTTCACGAGCGTGAAGAGGATGTCGCCCATCTCGTCGACAGCCTCGTCGCTGCCGGGCTCGCACTCCTGGAACTCGGCGATCTCCTCGTGGACCTTCTCCCAGACGTCGTCGAAGGTCTCCCACTCGAAGCCGGCGGCGACCGCCTTGCGAGAGATGTTCTGCGCCTGCATGAGCGCCGGAAGGGAACGGGGAACACCGTCGAGCATGCCTTCCCTTCGCCCGGCGGCGGCCTTCTCCGCCTTCTCGCCGAGCTTGATCTTGTCCCAGATCGCGAGGACCGCGTGAGCCTCGCCGGCGCTCTCGGCCTCGCCGAAGACGTGGGGGTGGCGTCGGACGATCTTCGCATCGATGGAGTCGATGACGTCGGCGATGGTGAACTCGCCCTCATCCGACGCGATCTGCGACTGCAGGACGACTTGGAGCAACACGTCGCCCAGCTCTTCGAGGAGGTCTCCTCGGTCACCCGACTCTATCGCTGCTACGGCCTCATGAGCCTCTTCGATCATGTTTTTCGCGATGGACCGATGCGTCTGCTCGCGGTCCCACGGGCAACCGTCGGGCGCGCGGAGACGGGCGATCCTCTCGACGAATCGGTCGAATTCGGGATGGGCCATGTTGTTCTCCACCTAGTAGAGGTCCTTGAGTTCTTTCACGTAGACGGTGATCTTGGAATCGCCGCGGAACTTCTCGATGCGCTCCCGGTAGATCGCCGTGCGCTTCGTGAGCGTGAGGGTCGATCGAATCTGCTCCTGGACCTCGCTGAACGGCTTCAGATTGCCGGCCTCGTCGGTGTACGCCTGAGCGTTCGCGTCGTATGACGCGCGGGCCTCCGCATCGGTCGCAGAGACGTTCCCGGCAACTTTGTCGAGGTATCGCTCGAGGATGAGCTGGAGCTCGAGTTCCGAGCGGTAGGTGTCCTCGGTCATTCCCTGCGCGGTGAGCGACTGCGCGAACGCCTCGTCGTCCCCCCATGCATCGCGTACCTGCGTGAATAGGTCGTTGAGCTCCGACTCGCTGACCTTGACCCCTGCCTCGTCTGCAAGCTGGCGTGCGAGTTCGAGGTCGATGAGACGGTCGAGCGTGAGTTTCTTGAGTTCGAGCATCCGTTGCGTGCGCTCGCTGGCTGCGTATGCCGTCCCGTAGGCGACCTCGAGTGCCGCGACCGGATCGCTGTACGCCTTCATGGCGATGGGGACGCCGTTGACGGTGGCCGCGCTGACCGGCTCGCTCGCGGGTCTGTCGGTCAGGAACATGACCCCCAAGACGGCGGCCACGGCGATGAGCGTGACGGCGATCGCCGAGATACGCTGCTTGGTCAAAACGCCTCCAAAAACTAGTGATCCGACGTGTGGAGTATAGCACCGAGCATGACGAGAGCCGTTTCTATGGCGGACTCGTCACGACCCAGCGGGCGCACGATCTTGCGGTCCTTCTCCAACACCATAGCGCCCGTCGCGCGCAACGCCCCGCGCACTTCGACGGGTACGTCGACCTTGGAGACGAGCAGGCGGTTTCGCACCACCGAGACCGACGCGGCCCCGAGTTCTCCCGCCATCGCCTTGATGCGGGCGACGTCGAGAAGGTTGCGCGCGGCGTCGGGCAGCGCGCCGTGCTCGATGCGCAGTTGCTCGGCGACTGCCTCGACGGTATCCGCGTCCACCGCACCGGCGATGCGGCGGTAGTAGCGCACGCGCTCGTCGGTGGCCGGGACGTACTCCTCGGGAAGGTATGCGTGGACAGGCAGGTCGACCCGCACGGTCGAGTGCGCGACGGGGGCCTCTCCCCTTGCCTCGCTCACCGCTTCCGCAAGCATCTGCGAGAAGAGGTCGAAGCCGACCGCGCTCATGTTCCCGTGCTGCTCGGCGCCTAGGAGCGAACCCGCTCCGCGGATCTCGAGGTCGCGCATCGCGACCTTGATGCCGCTTCCCAGCTCGGCGTAGTCGCTGATGGCGGTGAGTCGATCGATCGCCTGGTCGGTGAGGCCGGCCGTTCTCGGGAAGAGGAAGTACGCGTACGCCTGCGCATGCGCGCGGCCGACCCGGCCCTTGAGCTGGTAGAGCTGTGCCAGTCCGAGGCGCTGGGAGTCCTCGATGATGAGCGTGTTGGAGTGCGGGTTGTCGATTCCCGACTCGATGATCGTCGTCGCGACGAGGACGTCGATCTCGTTGGCCGCGAACGACTCCATGACCCGCTCGAGCTGGTGCTCGGACATCTGTCCGTGCCCGACGCCGATGCGCGCCTCGGGCGCCGCAGCACGGACGCGCTCGACGGCCTCCTCGATAGTGCGCACACGGTTCGAGACGTAGTAGACCTGCCCACCGCGTGCGAGCTCGCGACGAATCGCGCCGGCCACGATGTCCTCGTCCCACTCGCCCACGTGCACCTTGATCGGCGTGCGCGAGGGGGGCGGCGTGTCGATGACCGACATGTCGCGCACCCCGGACATCGACATCTGGAGCGTACGGGGGATGGGGGTCGCGGAGAGCGTGAGGACGTCGACCTGCTCGCGGAGGTTCTTCATCTGCTCCTTGTGCTGCACTCCGAAGCGCTGCTCCTCGTCGACGATCACGAGGCCCAAGTCGCGCGGAACCACGTCGCGGGAGAGGAGCCGGTGGGTGCCGACGAGCACGTGCACGCTGCCGTCCTCGAAACCCTTGAGGGCCGCCGCCTGCTGGGCGTCGGTGCGGAATCGCGACAGCACCTCGACCTTGACGCCGAAGGGCGAGAACCGCTCCGCGAAGGTGGTGAAGTGCTGTTGCGCGAGGATAGTCGTCGGGCAGAGGACCATGACCTGCTTGTTGTTCTGGGTCGCCTTGAAGGCCGCACGCATCGCGACCTCGGTCTTGCCGAAGCCGACGTCTCCGCAGATGAGCCGGTCCATCGGACGGTCCGACTCCATGTCGGCCTTCACATCGGCGATGGCGGAGAGCTGGTCGGGCGTCTCCTCATAAGGGAACGCGAGCTCCATCTCGTACTGCGCGGGGGTGTCGGGGCCGTAGACGAATCCCTTGACGCTCGCACGGCGCGAGTAGAGGTCGACCAGGTCGAACGCGAGCTGCTTCGCGGCTTTGCGCGCCTTGCCGGTGACGCGGGCCCAGTCGCTCGTGTTGAGTCGGGTGAGTCGCGGCGCGGCACCCTCGGCGCCCACGTACTTGGTGATGCGGTCGATCTGCTCGACGGGAACGAACAGGCGGTCACCCTTTGAGTACTCGAGCAGCAGGTAGTCGCGCTCGTTGCCGCCCACCTCCTGGCGAACCATCTCCTTGAACAGCGCCACACCGTGGACCGCGTGGACCACGTAGTCGCCCGGCTTGAACGCGAAGGTCAGCGTCGTGGGGTCGACCGCGCGCCGCGCGCGCATGGCCGACGAGCGAGGCGAGATATCGGCGATGGAGACGACCGCGATGCGCGCGTCGGGCAGCACGAATCCGCTGCCCAGGTCGAGGTCGGTCATGTCGACGACCCCCCGCTTGAGCGGCGTGACCGCGCCGGGCACACCGCCGAGATGCGACGAGTCGGTCTCTCTGGTGATGGGGACGTTGCTGTCGCTGAAGGTGAGCGCAAGCCGCTCGCGAGCGCGTCGCTCGGGAACGGCGACCGAGAGGGCGAAGCCCGCGTCGAGCAGGGAGCGCACCCCGCTCACGAACCGCTCCTCCCCGCCTTCGACCTCGGGCCTGCGGGCGGTGAACTGCACGTCCACGCCCTCGCCCGCGGTCATGATCGAGGCGAACATGAGCCGCTGGTTGTCTCCGAAGTCGAGCTTCGCGGGCTTGATGTAGAGCCCGTCGAGCGGAATCCTGGTCTTCTTGGCCGAAGCCTCGAGCTCCTCGTAACGGCGCGCCGCGTCGTCGAATATCGATCGGGGTTCGACGACGACGATGAGCGCACCCGCACCCACGTGCTCCATGGGGCTGGCGACGCGCTTGTAGAGATGCGGGAGGTAGCGCTCCATGCCGAGGAACGCAACGCCTTCGCGCATGAGCTCGAGGTGGTGGGCGATCTCGGGATCTGAGAGCGAGCGGGAACCGAAGGCCTTCTCGACCATCGCGAGTCCTCGCGCCGAGATCGACATCTCGCGACAGGGGTAGACGTCTATGCGTGCCACGGGGGAGATCATCTGACCCGTCGAGGCGAGGTAGCGCCTGATCGACTCGACCTCGTCGCCGAAGAAGTCGACGCGGACGGGGTTGTGGGAGTCGGCGAGGAACATGTCGAGCGTGCCGCCGCGCAGCGCGAACATCCCGGGCGACGCAGCCGTCTCACCGCGGACGTATCCCATGCGGGTGAGGGTCGGTGCGATCTCCTCGAACGCGAGCTCTTGACCTACCTCAAACACGAGCGGGTCGAAGACCCGGCTGCCTTGTGGAGGCACGGTGCGCAGAAGCGCCCGAGCGGAGGCGACCACGACGACCGGCTTGCCCTTGTCCAGCGCATTGAGAGCCTGCGCCCGCGTGCCGACCACCGCGGGGTCCACGACATCGTCGGTCCAAGGAAGGTCGCGGCGCTCGGGCAGATGCAACACCGCGTCGCGGCCGAGGTACGAGGCGATCTGACGGAACATGCGGTCGGAGGCCTCTTCACCCGAGACGATGACGAGCATCGGGCGCGGACTCCGGGCGTACAAGGCTGCCAAGGCGGGCGCGCGGAAGACTCCCGGCACGGCCGCGGACGCGTCGTCCCCTCGATCGAGCAGGGCGGTGAGCTTGGAGAACTCAGGCGAGTCGGCGAGGTTGGCGGCTATGCGTTGTATGAGCATTGGGATGTCCCTTGTCTAAACATGCAGGAAAACCCGCATTCGGCGACCGAGGCGGGGTGGGGACCCAGTATAGCTTGTATACTCGGGACATGAAGAAACTCTCGAAAAAGGCACTTCGTGCCCAAGCGAACGAGGTCTGCGACCGCCTGAACGTTTTGTACCCCAACGCGAAATCGGAGCTCGACTACACCAATCCGTTCACGTTGCTGGTGGCCGTCACCCTCTCAGCCCAGACGACCGACGTCGCCGTGAACAAGGCCACGCCCGAGCTCTTCTCACGCTGGCCCGACGCACAGTCGCTCGCGGGGGCGGACGTCGAGGAGGTCGAGGAGGTCATCCACTCGCTCGGGTTCTTCCACAGCAAGGCGAAGTCGATCATCGGCGCGGCCCAGCGCATCGTCGCCGAATACGGCGGAGAAGTCCCGAGCGACATCGACGAGCTGCAGACGCTGCCCGGCGTCGGTCGCAAGACCGCGAACATCGTAATGAACCAGGGGTTCGGCATCGTGGAGGGGATCGCGGTCGACACCCACGTGTTCCGCCTCGCACATCGTCTCGGGCTCTCGGATTCGAAGACGCCCGATGCCGTCGAGAAGGACCTCTGCGACGAAATCGAGCGCGAGAAGTGGGGACTGGTGAATCACCAGTTCATCCTGCACGGGCGCCGCGTATGCACCGCAAAGAAGCCCAAGTGTCCTGAGTGCATCCTCTGCGAGATATGCCCTTCCTGCGGGAAAGTCTAGACGGCAGCCGCCTTGACCGCCTCGTAGAGGAAGATGTTGTAGTAGGTGGCAAGCGCCATGACGCCGATGAAGAACACCGCGCCGCCGACCGCCCACTTCTTCTGTCGGTTGTTGAACGCGGCGATGGTCATTCGGTCGGAGACGCGCATGTACGCCGAGATCGACGCGGTGCGCGCGAACCAAGCCATGAACCAGAGGGTGAGGACTCCGACCGCGAACGCGGCGACGTAGAGACCCCCGCCGTTGCGATACGCAGACATGAAGATGCTGTCGGCGAACAGCCACACCGGGAAGAGAATCATCCCCGCCCACAGACCGTTGGCCGGCCCCCAGATCATGGGCATGAAGAACGCGCCCCAGTTGAAGACGGGAAGCTGCGGCAGCTCGCGGTCGTCGAGCAGGGTCATCCTGCCGGCGATCGAGCCGGGGTGATGGCCGGCAGGGCACGATCCGTCGGGCATGCGCTCGACGAGCCTGCGGCACTCGTAGCAGAATCCCGCCGTGCGCATCTCAATGCCGAGGACGTCATAGACGACCGGATCGAGCGCGGTTCCCTCTGTCGCCTCTGTCGGATCGGCGATGGTGTTCTCAGCCAAAGATGCCTCCCAGAACGGCCGCGATGAGGATCGCGGGCAACATGTTTGCGACTCGGACGCGTTTGATCCCGAGAATGTCGAGCGAGATGGCGAGGATGAGCGCGCCGCCCACGGCGGTGATCGCTGCGATCACCTGACCGGTGAATACCGACTCGAAGAAGCTCGCTCCCAGAGCGAGGCCGCCTTGGAAGATCGCGATGGGGATGACCGAGAAGGCGACCCCGGGTCCCATCGCCGTCGCGAGCGCGATCGCCGAGAAACCGTCGAGGGCGGACTTGAGATAAAGCGTTGCGTGCTGTCCGAGTCCGTCCTGGATCGACCCAAGCACCGTCATCGCGCCGACGCAGTAAAGCAGCGACGCGGCCATGAACCCCTCGACGATCGTGTGAGGACTGTCGGAATCCGACGAGAACCACGGCGACTTGTGGGCCATCTTCTGGATCCAGACGCCGAACTTCTCCAACCCGCTCTGGATGCCCAGGGCCTCGCCCAAAAGCGATCCTGAGACGAGCGCCGCGGTGAACGCCAGCAGTGCGTAGTCGCCCATCGATCCCGACGACATATCGTCGAGCCCGTGGACGATCATCAGGATCGAGAATGCGAGCGTGCTCAAGCCGATCGCCTGAAACGATATCTCGTGGAAACGGTCCTTCACGAACCGGCCGAACGCCATGCCGATGATCGTTCCCACGATCACCGTGATGATGTTGAGCAGAACTCCGCTCACCTACTCGTCCCCCTCGTCAAGCCAAAGAGCCTTGAGCTCCTCGGTGATCGCGTTGCCATGAGCCGGGATTCCCGTGTCGCGCGCCACGCCTGTCCGGCGGCCGCCTCGAGCTGCCCCTTTGCCTGCAGATTCAAAGCATACCCCGCGCTCGCGCACCTCGACGCGCGCAGCGCCGGCCGATGATACGCGCTGCTGCAATTCCCGGTCAGAGGTGACGACGGTCACGGGGACTTTCGATGCGCGCACGCGTGCAACGATCTCGTCGTCGGCATCGCGGTCGCGGGAGAAGACCTGCTCGATACGGATACCTCCGGCCGAACCGCCCGACGCAACACCTGCGCCGCCCTGCCCGTCCCAGACGACGAGGATGCGACCGCTTCCCAGAAGAGCGGACCCACGTACCTGCAGGCGCGCGACGAGCGCGTCGCGCTGGCCCTCGAGAGAGAGCGCGCGGGTTGCGGGGTCGTGCTTGGTCACGTTGTATCCGTCGACGAGATACAGCACCGATCAGAGGTTCTCGAGGGCGTCGACGAGTGCATCGACGTCGTCCGTGGTGGTGTCGAAGGAGCAGACCCACCGGACAGAGGAGAAGCCAGGCTCGACGTCGCGCATCCAGTCGTAGAAACGGAAGCGCTCTTGCAGCCCTGCGATTACCTCGTTGGGGAGAAGCGCGAACACCTCGTTGCCAGGCGCCGGGTACTGGAGACGGACTCCCGCTGCCGTCGCACCCGCGACGAGCCGCTGCGCCATCGTATTGGCGTTCTCGGCGCACTCGCGCCAGACGTCGCCCCCGAACATGCCGATGAACTGCGCGGAGACGAAGCGCTGCTTCGAGGCGAGCTGAAGATTCTGCTTGCGCAGGTAGAGGATGCGATCGGACGCGACCCGCGAGGAGAGCACCACCGCCTCGCCCCCCAGCATGCCGTTCTTAGTGCCGCCGAACGAGAGGACGTCGACGCCGGCGCGGCCGGTGAACTCGGCGATCTCGCACCCGAGCGCCACCGCGGCGTTTGGGAGGCGCGCCCCGTCCATGTGCAGCAACATCCCCCGCTCGTGCGCGAAGTCCGCCAATGCGAGGACCTCCTCAGGCGTATACAGCGTCCCCAACTCGGTGAGGTTGGATATCGAGACGACCTTGGGTTCGCGATGATGCTCGTTCCCGAAGCCGATCGCGAGCGGAGCGACGAGTTCGGGAGTGAGCTTGCCGTCGGGCGTCTCGACCGACACGAGCTTCGCGCCGATCACGTGCTCGATCGCCCCGCACTCGTCGGTGTTGATATGAGCGGTGGTGGCGCAGATCACAGACGACCAGGGGTCGAGGGCCGCGGAGAGTCCTACGACGTTGGCTCCGGTCCCGTTGAACACCATCGCGACCGTGCACTCGGCGCCGAATCGCGATGCGAGGACCTCCTGGGCCGCAACGGTCCAAGGGTCGTCTCCGTATGCGCCCGCATGCCCGACGTTCGCGGCGACGAGCGCCTCGAGTACTGCCGGATGCACGCCGGACTGATTGTCCGACCCGAACCCGCGCCTCAGCTCGGCGGGACCTCCTGCTATCAATTCCATCACGACTCGCCGTCCTTCCGCACAACCTCGATGCCGGCCTCCGAGAGCAGGTCGAGAACCGCACCGATTGCTACAGGCACGGCCGCCTCGACCTCGGGAGTGAGCCCCTCGGTGAGTTCTGCCGGCGCCATGTCCTTCACCTGGATTCCCACGACGATCCCGTCAGGTTCCCATCCGAGAAGCGCCGCGTTTTGCAGCACGTCGACGAAGCGCATGTCATGGCCCGAATGGAGGACGCTCTGCGGTGCGATCTCCTCGGGCGAGATCGCCATCACGGTGCCCGGCTCCTCGCCGGTTCCGTCGACCGCGTCGATGACGATCATGTAGTCGTACTCGGAGAAGAGGTTGAGCATGCCCATGCCCATCGTCCCCGAGTCCTCGACGACGACGTTCTCAGGAAAGTCGTACTCCTCCAGAAGTCGGGCGATGACCGCCGGTCCCACCCCTTCGTCCAACATGAGCGTGTTGCCGATGCCCATGACCAGAATGTTCTCATACCCCATGAAAGCTCCTATGTCGCCGAACTGTTGTGGGCAAGTATCGCACGCCCCGGGATGTCATTCGTAGGAAATGGCGTCGCGGACGCTGACGCGGGAGGCCTGCCACGCAGGGATGATGCTCGCGAGCACTGCGATGGCGACTACCAGTCCCAGCGTGAGGAACACGCCGAAGATCGAGAAGCGATAGTAGAGAGGGATGCCCATCGCTCCCGAGAGTGCCTTCGTGAGCAGCGACGAAATCGGCCACGAGAGCACCGCGCCGAGAAGCCAGGCGATAATCGCGACCACCACTCCCTCGACGATGTAGATCGAGTAGATCGAGCCGTGGCTGGCACCGATCGCACGCATTACGCCGATCTCGCGCGTCGACTCGATGACGTTTATCATCATCGCGCCGGAGAGCCCGATAACACCCACAGCGCCGAGCACTCCCGCCATGATGTAGAGGAACTGCAGCAGGATGCCCATCTGCCGGCCGAACGTCTCGGTCACCTCGTGGAGGGCGGTCACATCGGACACCCGATGGCCTGCGGCATCGAGCTTCTCCTCCACCTCGGATGCGACCGCGTCCACCGCCTTGTTCGAGTGGTCGTCCGTTGCGATGTAGACGACGTCGACCGTGTCGCCCGCACCCGTCCATTCGTCCCAGACGTCCCGGGTGACGTAGACCGCCTGGCCGTCGAACGAGCTGGTCGAGGTACCCCGCACCGTGAACAC
>CAZMJV010000011.1:11339-36034 GCA_964566905.1 uncultured Coriobacteriia bacterium
CCAGGTCTCGACGTCCTTGATCTCGGGGATCCCGTCGAGTACTGCCCGGACATCCGACGCTTTCTGGGTGGTGGAGAAATTCGCACGCACGTCGTAGGTCCAGTGGGTCGCGTATGCATCGACCGTGTCGGTGATCGAGACGCGGACGGATACGACCGCCATCACGACCGCGCAGGCGAGGACCAGTGTGGAGAGCGTCATGACGAGCCGGCCCTTGCGGACGAACGTGTTGCGCAGCGACAGCGCCACAGGTCGCGGGAGGCCGCGGATCCTGCCCAGGATGCGGTCCATGAGCCCGTGACCGAACTCGGCGCCCATACCCGGGTTGAACGACTGGATGATCGGGGTCTTCGCCCCTTTGACGATCGGGAACAGCGCCGCGAGCACGGGGACGAGAAGCCCGACGGCGACGGCTATCGCGAGAGGGAGAGCAGGCGGGACCATCGACCCGATCCGGAAGTTGAGCGCGGTCGCGGCGTAGCGGACCAGCCCTTGGCCGGACCACGCGCCGAGCGGGATTCCGATGGCGAGCGCGGCGAGTCCGAGTGCGAACACCATCACGAGGTACATCCCGCCGATCTGCCGCTCCTTGCCGCCCACCGCCTTCATGATCCCGATCTGTTTGGTGTGCTGGCTCATAAGCGCCGAGATGGTGTTCACGACGAGGAAGCCGGAGAGGAAGAGCGCCAGGACCCCGAGTGAGAGGAGCAGGAGCGCGACCGCCTTGAACACGTCACCGAGGAAGTGGGCACCCGGCTTGTGGACCTGTGTGAAGAGGACGGTCACGCCGTTCTCCTCCAGCGCGGTGCGCACCCGGTCGGCGACCTTCTCGTAGTCCGCGCGCGTCGGGTCCGCCTTGTCGCTGCGTACCATGAGCTGCGTGTAGACCGTCGGGGCGTTGAGGAGGTCGAGCGTCGAAGGCGCTATGTAGCCGGTGATCGCGTTGACGTACTGCGCGGGCATGGCGTTGATGTCGTGAGCGAAGCCGGCGACTTTGAGCTTTGCTCGAGTGCCATCCTGGGTTTCGACGGTGACGGTGTCACCGATTTTCACGTCGAGGACCGCATGCGTCGCATTCTCGAGGATGATCTCACCGCGTGCCGGCGGCCACGAGTCGGCCTCGAGCTTGGTGATGCGATTGGCTTGCTGAGTGTCGAAATCATCGAGCGCCTGAACGCTCAGCGACTTCCAGCCCGTTGATTTGGGGCTCGGATCGGGATCCAGCGTGTAGCGAAGATCGACGACCGTCCGAGGCTCCAGACCATCGGCGCCTTGCACGTTTGATACCGCGTCAAGCTGCTCGCCTGTGAACCCCATGGTGTAGAACGTGACCGCCGCGGGATCCGAAGCTTTGTAGCTCTGGTCGAACTCGCGCAGGAGGATGCCGCGTCCGCCCAGAATGACCGAGACGGCATAGATGCCCACGGCCACCGAGGCGATCACGAAGAACGTGCGCGAGCGGTTCATGCGCAGGTCGTGGACGACTTTCTTCCATCGAGGAGACAGCATCTCGCCCTACCCTCGGTCGCGGAAGCGCTCTTCGACGATCTCGCCGTCATAGACGTGCAACGAGCGCCTCACGCGCGCCGCGAGGTCGGTGTCGTGCGTGACCATGAGGATGGTCTTTCCCTGGTCGACGAGGCGCTCAAACATCTGGAACACCTGGTCGGCCGTGGCCGAGTCGAGGTTACCCGTAGGCTCGTCCGCAGCGATGATCGGAGGATCGTTGGCAAGGGCCCGCGCGATCGCCACGCGCTGCTGCTGTCCGCCCGACAGAGCTGCGGGAAGCTTGTCTGCCTGGTCGGTCATCTCGACCTCCTGAAGCAGATGCATGGCGCGCGCCCTGCGCTCTGAAGGCAGATAGACGTTGCAGAAGTCCATGGGCAGCATGACGTTCTCGGCCACGGTGAGCGTGGGGAGCAGCTGGAAGAACTGGAACACGACGCCGATGGTGCGGCCTCGGAACTTCGCCAGCTCGTTCTCATTGAGCTTGTGGACCGGATGCCCGTCGATGATCACCGACCCGGAAGTCGGTCGGTCGATGCCGGTGATCATGTTGATCAGCGTCGTCTTGCCGGAGCCGGACTTGCCGATGAGACCGACGAACTCGCCCCGCTTCACCGTCAGATCGACACCTTTGAGCGCCGTGAACGGAACCTCTCCCGAGTCGTAGACCTTAACCACGTCCTCGAGGCGAATCAGCTCGTCAGAACTCGTCACCCTGCTCCGCCTCCCCCACCGCCGAAGCCTCCGCCGCCGCCTCCCGAGAACCCTCCGCCGCCGCCCGAAGCCGACGACATCTGGCTCGCGGCGACCGAGGCGGCCGAAAGCATGGACCCCTTGAACGCATCAGCAGGCGTGCCGAGCGATCCGTAGGGGGTCATCCACATGTATACGGGGACGAACATCGGGTCAGCCAGTACCTGCGGCACGACGACCTTCATCTGCCTGATCACCTGCTCGGCGATTCCGAACACGACCGCCATGACGAGGAACTTCTCCCAGAGGATCACGTGCATGGGAGGAGCCTCGTCCAGCTTGGAGAAATCCCTCAGGTAGTTATAAAGGGCCTTGTACTTGGCATTGAGCTCGTTCGCGGCGGGTGAGCGCCGACGCATCTGGATTGCGATTGCTAGGATCGGGATGGCGCACACGATCGCGATGCCCGTGGACACCCATGTGCCTAGCGCACCTCCGACCATCACTCCGATGCCCGCAACGACGAAGGCCAGGACGATCAGCCCTCCCATCGCGAGGTTGCCGCTCATCTCGAAGAAGCCGCGCCCTGCTCCGACCGCCTTGACCTCAGCCTTCCAGTCGTCCATCGCGCTCACGAACGACTGGGGATTCTCCTTGCCGTACTGCTTGATACGGCTGAAGAGCAGGGAATCGCCGTGGGCGATGGTGTTGAACAGCATGTCGACGAGGTTGATGTCGATGCGGTCGGTGAGCTTGGCGGCCTTCTCGCGGTCGAGCGTGAGAACGTAGTCCTCTTCCTGCTTGGAGCCGAAGAGCCCCCGTCGTTCGAGGGTCGTCCGCTGGAGCTTCACCACCCCCTCGGCTGAGAGGTTCATGAGCGTCGCTGTGAAGTCGGCCTCGTTGGCCGCGCCCCAGCGCCAGAGGGTTCCCGCGGCGGCAGGGTGCAGATCGGTCGGGACTTCACGGAGATATGGCTGGTCGAACTGGGGCTTGTACTCCTTGCCCCAGCGGAAGAACGCATAGATCGCGGCGATGAGCGCGGCGAGGGAAAGCGCCGGGACGCCGTAGTTCGCCGTCCTGACGAGCGCCTGCGCACGCCTACGCTCGGCGTTGGCCGTATCTGCGAGCGCCTTCTCTTCGGAGAGGATCGTGTCGAGCTGCTTGCCGGGGGTGACCGCGGCGGCCGACAGCCACTCGGGCGGCATCGCGACGCGGGGCTCGACGAACGTTCCGGGCTCGACGCGGGGAACGGTGGCGGTGATCACGCCGTCGGTGCCCACCTTGACGACACCGTTGAGAGGACCGTGCGCCCACGCGCGCAGGTTCTCACCGGGCACGACCACGGTTCCCGCAGGGACGGGTGTGACGATCCGAACTGTGATGTCACTGGTGGCGACCTCCCAACCGGATCCGATGGCCTGCCAGTAGACCTCGCCTACGTCCTCGTAGCGCTTGACCCCGCCGACCACGCTGTATGAGAGTTCGAAGGTGGCGGCGGTATCGGCCTTGCGAAAGAAGACGGTAATGCGGGTGGCGCCGCCCATCGGCTCGACCAGATAGGTGCCCGGTGTGCGGTTCTCGAGCGCCAGCGGGTCGGTCGAGAGCGTGTAGGCCACGGCCGCTCCGTCGCTCACGTCTCGTACGCCCAACACGGAGAATGAGTCCATGCGGTCGGTGTTGATATCCCAGTAGACGAACGAGTAGTCGCCGTTGAAGGTGAAGGTGCGCCGCTCGACGACGTCGAAGCGCGCGTCGGTCTGGACGGTCGCGGTGATGTCGACCGGTCCCATCGAGTAGTCCTTGGCCAGGGCCGAGGCGGGGAAGACGAGCGAAATCGCGAGAGCGAGAAGAACCAAAATCGCTGGTACCCTGCGAGGTTTGGGTCCGGTACGAACAGCGAACATGCTCATCGGCCGCCTTTCTTGCGAATAGGACATCTCCGCATATCATACCCTTGGGAATGTCCATTCGACGCCCTAAGACCTTTACCCCGAGCCCGGTTCACGGTAATATAGCTGTCCGCGCGTCCAGACGCGCCAACGGAGAGCTGGCCGAGTCGGTCGAAGGCGCTCGCCTGCTAAGCGAGTAAGGGGGTAAAGCTCCCTTCGAGGGTTCGAATCCCTCGCTCTCCGCCAGTTGACAACAGTTCTGCCCAAGTCGTCGAGATTGACATCGGCGACCAAACGTGGCAGTATAACCAAGCCCTTCGGGGACACGCGGCTTTACCTCAGCTGGATAGAGGGTCTGACTACGAATCAGAACGCCACAGGTTCGAATCCTGTAAGCCGCACCATTGATTGCAAACGGCCTCCTTATGGGGGCCGTTTTCAATTGCATCGGCGGGGAAAAGACTCAAAGGGACGCCGACTATGTGATAAGGTCGAAAACCCCATCCCATAACGATCTCCTTGGAGCCCGCATGCCCGCGATCATCGAAGCCTGGAAAAACGGCCTTCTCGGCCGCGACTCGATCGGCAAGAACATCGCTGCCGGAGTCGTCGTCGGTGTCGTCGCGCTTCCCCTCGCGATGGCGTTCGCGATCGCCTCGGGAGCAAAGCCCGAACAGGGTCTCTACACCGCACTCGTCGCAGGCCTCATCGTCACCCTGATGGGCGGCACCCGCGTACAGATCGCAGGGCCGACCGGCGCGTTCGCGGTCCTGCTCTTCGGCGTCACGGCCAAGTACGGCCTCGTCGGGCTGCAGATAGTCACGCTCATGGCTGGCGTGATGCTGCTCTTGTTGGGCATCTCCAAGCTCGGCGTCATGATCCGCTTCATCCCCGAGTCGGTGGTTCTCGGATTCACCGCAGGTATCGCGATCGTGATCTGGGTGGGACAGTGGCAGAACTTCTTCGGCCTGGGCAAAGTCGCGGGAGAGTCGCTCTTCGAGAGACTCCCCAACCTCTTCGCGGCCCTTCCCCACCTCGACCCCACCACCACCCTTCTGGGAATCGCCAGCCTTCTGGTCGTCATCTTCTGGCCGAAGGTTCCCGTCTTGGGCAAGATCCCCGGACCGATGGTTGCGCTCGCCGGTGCGACGGCATTCATCGCCATCGCTCAGCCCGACGGCATCGCGACGATCGGATCCGCGTTCGGCGGCATCCCTCGCGGCCTGCCGCCGCTCACCGTCCCGAGCCTTTCCTTCGCGAAGATCGTCGAGCTGCTCCAGCCCGCGGTCGCGGTCGCACTCCTCGGCGCCATCGAGTCGCTCCTCTCCGCAACCGTCGCCGACGGCATGATGGGCACGAAGCACAACCCCAACCAAGAGCTGGTCGGACAGGGCCTCGCGAACATCGGAGCCTCGTTCTTCGGAGGATTCGCCGCGACCGGCGCAATCGCCCGTACCGCGACGAGCATTCGCCACGGCGGAGACAGCCCCGTTGCGGGAATCGCTCATGCAGCGACGATCGTGCTCGTGTTGCTCGTGTTGGCCCCGCTGGCGTTCTACGTCCCGCTGACGACTCTGGGAGCGATTCTTTTCGTTGTCGCTTTCAACATGAGCCAGGCCCCCCGCCTCATCCGCGTGGCGAAGAGCGCCCCGCGCTCCGACGTCGCCGTCATGCTCATCACCCTGGTCCTGAGCGTGTTGGCGGACATCTCCGTTGCCGTGGAGGTCGGTGTGATCCTCGCCATGCTCAACTTCTTCCGCCGAATGACCGCCGCCGTAGAGGTCCGCCCCATGACCGAAGACGAGCTCCAGTCGCGTCTCGCGTCGGAGGACGTCGAGGTGCCCGAGGGAGTGATCGTCTATTCGATCGACGGTCCGTTCTTCTTCGGAGCGGTCGAGGAATTCGAGCGTGCGCTCCAGAACACCGACACCGATCCGCGAGCCGTGATCTTCAAGCTCGTGGCAGTTCCGTTCATCGACCTCACGGGCATCGCCGCGTTGAAAGACGCAATCGAGGCGCTGGAGAAGCGCGGCGTCGCCATCGGATTCTGCGGGGCGAGCGAGGATCTGACCGAGAGCATGCAACGCGCGAAACTCGAAGGAACCATCTCAGTTCCTGCGACGGCAACGCTGCCCGAGGTCATCGCGGCGCTGGGATAGATCAGGCGAGCGGCTTCGAAGCCGTGAGCAACCAGTGCTGTTCGAATCCTGGATGGATCTCAACTACTGAGAAGCCCAGCGGGAGCAGCATCGCTTCGACCGATTCGGGAGTGACTCTGATCTGGTCGCTCGGACCCCGTCCGGCGACGCCGGGACGCCAGTCGGCCACAAGCAGCCTCCCTCCGGGAGAGAGAATGCGGAGAGCCTCCTCGTAGTTCGCGCGAGGATTCTCGAACTCGTGGTGCAGGGCGATCATCACCACGATGTCCGCGGAACCATCGGAGAGCGGGACCGAAACCTCGCCGCCGAGCATCGGCTTGAATCGGTCGCCGAGCCGCGGGGCGCGGTTCTCCTGCATCCAATCCACCATGGCCGGCTCGATGTCGACCGCATACACGACCGCCTCGGGGGCGAACTCGGCGAACTTCGACGCAAAGAGCCCGGTCCCCGCCCCGATGTCGACGATGGTCGCCGGCGAAGGACACGCGAGCGCCTCCCACATCACCCGAGGGTCGAGCTGTTCGAGACGACCGGGGTCGTTGAGCTTCTCGAGCTTATTGACGTCGAACTTCTTGTGAGACATCCGTACTCCTTCGGGTCTGCATCATCCACAGGGTCGAGCGAGCCGTCCACATGGCGTTTTGGTGGGAATTCCGCCGCATACGCTTGGCCAGCGGTACACTGTCTCCCATGAAAATCATAGACTTCCACACACATGTATTCCCCGACAAACTGGCACCGCGCGCCATCCAAGCGCTCGCCCAGCCCGGGAGACACAATCCCAACTACGATGCGACGCTGCCCGGTCTCTTGGAGATCATGGATCTCGCTGGGATCGACCTTGCGGTCACCGTCCCCGTTGCGACCAAGGCCTCCCAGGTCGAGTCGATCAACGTCTTCGCGACCTCGCAGCCGCGCGACCGCATCGTTCCGTTCGGGGCGATCCACCCCGACCTGGACGACCCCGCAGCGGTATTGCGCACGTTCCCGTCGTTGGGGCTGCGCGGGTTCAAGATGCACCCCGACTATCAGGAGTGCGCCCCCGACGATCCTCGCATGAAGCCGATTCTGGAAACCGCCGAGGAGATGGGGCTCATCGCCCTGTTCCACGCGGGCAGCGACGTCGGCCCCCAGACCGTCCTCGGCCACCCCGAGGCCTTCGCCCGAGTCATCGACGCCTACCCGAACCTCACGCTCGTGCTCGCGCACATGGGCGGCTACCTCTGCTGGGACCAGGTGCAGGAATTCCTCGTGGGACGCGACGTCTGGCTGGACACCTCGTACACCGCCGGCCATATTCCCGACGAGCAGTTCCTCGAGATCGTTCGCGACCACGGCGCCGACAAGATCCTGTTCGGGAGCGACGGACCGTGGACCGACCCTCGCGAGGGCATCGCATACCTGTATAACTGCGGGTTCTCGGACGAGGTTCTCGAAGGTATCTTCCACGGAAATGCCGAGCGCCTTCTGGGCCTCTAGCGCCTCTTCTCCAAACAGCGCACCGCACTCATCGCAACCAAAAAGATGCCGCCCCGAGGGGCGGCATCTGCGTATCGCGCTTGAAGCGAAGTACTACTTGGACGTGCTCGTATCGGAAGAGCCGGCGGTGCCGGTCGTACCCACGCTGGGCTCGGCATTGCCGTTGTCCGACTTCTTGGTGAAGTTGGTGGTGTACTCCTGACCGTCGATCGTCTCAGTGATGGCGAGCTTCTTGCCGTCATCGGAGAGGGTGAAGGGAGAGGTCGAAGCGGTACCACCCGTGGGGGTGATGGTGATCGTCTGCGCCTTCTCGTCGATGCTGTAGGGGTAGGTCTGGCCGCCGGGGAACTTCACGTCGGTGTCGGTGAAGACGACGATCATCGGGGAGCCCTCGATCTGCCACTCGCCAACGAGGTTGGTGCCCTTCGAGCCACAGCCGGTGAGCGCAAGCGCTGCAACGACCAGGACCGCGACGACTGCGACCGTGATGATAGTGCTGAAACGATTGCGCATGCCTGTCTCCTGTCTTTGATGCCGGCAACCCGGCCTTATTCACAGTATGAATGCCTATTGGACCGTTCGGACAACGTTCACGAGTTTACCATGCACCGCGAGCCGGGCGTCGGCGAAGTCGTAGACGCAGGTCGACAGCGTGAGAATGCGATCCTCCGGGGTGAGGACGACCCCGTTCGCATACGACGAGCGCTCGGTGATGCGCTTGAAGAACTCCGCGGCCGTGTCACCCGGGTAGTCGGCTCCACGATAATCGTAGTTCGGTGCACATGCGTAGACGGAGAAGATCTCGTAGATGAGGATCGTGCCGTCGGGGAGTTGCACGTAGGCCTTGTTCGCCTTGTTGAAGGTCTCCCGGTTTCTCAGCAACGTCAGGTCGTGGAACATCGTCTTGTCTTGCATGTTGTGGCCGTAGATCACCGAGTTCTGGCTCCCGAACGCCCCGTCGGCCCTCTTGTCGAGGAACAACGTCCCGGCGCTGCGACCCTTGCCCTCGAAGGACCGGGTCAGATACTTCACATCGTCCGTGCTCTTCACGACCGGATAGTCGATTCGCGTCCCTGGTATCGAGAGCCACCCGGCAAAGTCCGGATTGATGCCGACAAGCTTCGCCAAGCCCTCGGGAGTGAGAGGTTCGAAGCCGCCAATGTCGACGACAGCGGAAGTCTCGACAGAGGCGACGACGACCGGGTCGGGATTCGGTTGCCATCTGTCGATCCGTGCGATCTCCTGGAGCGCACCCAACTCAGCCCGGGCGCTCGCGCGCTCATAGAGGAATTTGGCAAGCATCCCTCCGGATACGAGGAACACCACCACTGAGAGGACGAGTACTCCTTTTCGGACGCTCTCCCGCACCTCGATCACCTGATAATCTCGAGTCCCCCCATGTAGGGACGCAGAACCTCGGGCACCACGACCGAACCGTCGGCCTGCTGATAGTTCTCGACGATAGCCGCGAACGTGCGGCCCACCGCGAGCCCCGAACCGTTGAGCGTGTGCACCAGACGCGATCCCTTGAAGTTGGCCGGATCCCGGTACTTGATCGACGCACGACGAGCTTGGAAGTCACGGCAGTTCGAGCAGGACGATATCTCCTTATACCCTTTGTAGGAGGGCAGCCAGACCTCGAGATCGTAGGTTTTCGCGGCACCGAAACCGATGTCGGCCGTGCAGAGCGTGATCACGCGATACGGCAGCCCCAGAAGCTGCAGGATGTTCTCCGCATCGGCGACCATGCCCTCGAGCTCGGCATCGGAGTTCTCGGGAGTTGAGAACTTGACCATCTCGACCTTGTCGAACTGATGAACCCGGATCATGCCGCGGGTGTCGCGACCGGCGCTGCCTGCCTCCTCGCGGAAACAGCTGGTGAAAGCGGTGTAGTGAAGGGGCAGGTCCGTCGCCTCGAGCACCTCGTCGCGATGGATGTTCGTGAGCTGTACCTCGGCGGTGGGGATGAGGTAGAGCCCGTCAGAGGTCTTGAAGAGGTCGTCCTCGAACTTGGGCAGCTGGCCCGTGCCGGTGAGGGTCTCCTTGTTCGCCATCGATGGCGGCCAGAACTCCTTGTAGCCGCGCGAGAGGTGCGTGTCGAGCATGAAGTTGATGAGTGCACGCTCGAGACGGGCGCCCGCCCCGGCCAAAAGCACGAAACGCGAACGCGCGAGCTTCACACCGCGCTCGAAGTCGATGATTCCCAACTCGGGGCCCAGATCCCAGTGCGCCTGATCCTCGAATTCGAACTCAGGCGGAGTGCCCCAGCGGCGCACCTCGACGTTGTCCTCCTCGCCCTCCCCGAAGGGGGTGTCCTCGGCAGGCAGGTTCGGGCCGGTGAGCAGAAGCTCGTCGAGCTGCCCCTGCACGCCGGAGAGGTCCGCATCGAGAGCCGAGATGCGCTCGTTGACCTCATGGACCTCGCCCTTGGCGGCCTCTGCCTCCTCGCGCTTGCCCTCCTTCATGAGGGCGCCGATCGCCTTGGAGACCTCGTTGCGACGAGCCTGAAGGCCCTCGACCTCGCCGATGAGCGTGCGACGGGTCTCGTCCAATGCGAGGAATTCTTCGACGTCCCAGTGTGTCTTGCGGGAGGCCATCGCAGCGCGCACTGCGTCGGGGTTCTCTCTTATGAAGCGTGCGTCGAGCATCGGTGGCCTCCGGAGGTCGTCTCGGTTCTTCTCCTGCGATTATACCGTCATGGAGCCGCCATCGGCGAAGCCGCGCGCGTCACTGGTAACGCAGCGCTTCGATGGGGTCGAGCTTGGCGGCGCGACGCGCGGGATAGAAGCCGAAGACGAGTCCGATGAGCGTGCAGACCCCCACCGCGATCAGGACGGGTGAGAGCGTGACGGCGGTCTCCATCAGGCCGGTCAACTGGATGATTTGTGCACCTCCCCATCCGATCGCTACCCCGAAGAAGCCGCCGAGCACGGTGAGCGCGACCGCCTCGACCAGGAACTGCAGGGTGATGTTGGACGGGGTTGCGCCGATCGCCTTGCGCAGGCCGATCTCGCGGATGCGCTCGGTGACGCTGGTGAGCATCATGTTCATGATGCCGATGCCGCCGACCACGAGCGAGATCGAAGCGATGGCGGCGAGCAGGAGCGTGAGCGTGTCGGTCACAGTCGAGGCCATGTCGAGAAGATCGGCCTGACTCACCACGGTGAAGTCGGCGGTCTCGTCGGTGCCGATGTCGTGCCTCAGGGTGAGAAGCGCCTCGATCTGCGTCTTCGCGAGCTCCATGTCGTCCTCGCTGTCCACGGCGACGTTGAGGGTTGAGAGCGACCCCGCGCCGGTCAGCACGCGCTGTGCCGTGGAGAGCGGCACGTAGACCGCCTCGTCGGCGTTGCTCGAGCTCGTCCCACCCTTGGACTGCGTGACACCGGAGACTGTGAACAGCACGCCGTTGATGCGCACCTGCTCGCCCACGGGGTCGTATCCCTCGCTCCAGAGCTCGGTGACGACGTCGGGCCCGAGGACCGCGACGTGGGCGTCGATCGAGTCGTCGTAGGCGCTGATGAACGCGCCGGAGCTCATATCGAGATTCTTGATGCCGCCGTACGCGCCGTCCACACCGCTGACCGAGACGGTCATCGTGCCGGTGCCGTTGGTCACGGTGTACTGGGACGAGACAAGCGGCGCGACCGAGGAGACCACGGGCACCTCGTCGGCGATGGCTTGGGCGTCATCCATGGTCAGCCCCGCGCCCGACTGCGAGCGGCTCGAGACGGTGATGAGGTTGGAGCCGACCTCTCGGATCGAGTCCTCGATCGAGGCCTTCGATCCCTGGCCGACGCTCACCATGATGATGACCGATGCGATTCCCACCACGATTCCCAGGATGGTCAGCGCGCTTCGTCCCTTGTTCATCGCCAGAGAATGGATCGTCTCGAGCATGATGTCGACGATGTTCACAGGCGATCAGCCCCTTGTTCTATGCGTCCGTCCCTGACGTGGATGATGCGATCGGCGCGCGCCGCCACATCGGGTTCGTGCGTGATGAGGATGATGGTGCGCCCCTGGTCGCGAAGCTGTTCGAAGGTGCGCAGGACCATCTCCCCCGTTTTGGAGTCGAGGTTGCCCGTCGGCTCGTCGGCGAGGATGAGCGCAGGATCGTTAACCAGCGCCCGGGCGATCGCGACGCGCTGCATCTGCCCGCCCGAGAGCTCGTTGCTCTTATGCTGGTGGCGGTCCTCTTCAAGTCCGACCAGTGCGAGCGCGGCGGATGCCCGGCGGACTCGCTCCGCGCGCGGGACGCCGGTATAGGCCATGGGAAGGACCACGTTTCGCATGACGCTCGTCCGCGGGAGCAGGTTGAACGACTGGAAGACGAAGCCGATGCGCTGCGAACGCACCTCGGCCGCCTCCTTCTCAGTGAGGTCCGAGACGTCGATGCCGTCGAGGCGGTAGATGCCCGAGGTTGGTCGGTCGAGAAGCCCGATGATGTTCATCAGGGTCGACTTTCCCGATCCGGAGGGACCGGTGATCGCGACGAACTCGCCCTGCTCCACGCGCAGCGACACACCGTCCAGCGCCACGGTCTCCCCCGCCGCCATCGAGTACACCCGCCTGAGGCTCTGCGCCTCCAGGACCGGCGCCATGCTAGTTACCCGCCGGCGCCGTCGGGCGCTGGCCGGAGGGCATTCCCGTGGGTCCGCCTCCGCCCATCATTGCCCCGCCCATGCCGCCGAGGGCAGAGGACGAGTCGGAAGCCGTCGTCTCAGCCGCCACCGTGCCGGTGATCACGACGTCGCCCTCGGAGAGTCCGGATTTGATCTCGGTGTACGAGTCGCTCGCCAGCCCGACCTCGACTGTGACGCTCTCAAAGGCCTGGGTGTCGGTATCAGTCACGCGCTTCACGGTCGCGGTGCCGTCGGACGCAAGCTCGATCGCCGCATTCGAGACGACCAGGACGTCCTCGGCCTTCTCGAGAATGACCGTCGCCGTTGCGTTCATGCCGGTGCGCAGACGTGAATCCGGCGCGGTGACCGTCACGTCCACCGCGAACGTCACCAATCCGCTGCTCGCGGTGCCCGACGTCGCGATGTGCGTCACCGTTCCGGAGGATTCGACGCCCTCGAGCGCATCGAACGTGACCGTCGCGGACATACCCTCCTCGACCAGTGGGAGGTCAGCCTCGGCGACCGAGATCGTGGCGACCATCTGGGAGGTGTCGGAGATGACCACCGCAGCGCTTCCGCCCGACGACGAGCCCGTGGTGGTCGCTGCTGTCGCCTGTCCCGAACCCGCGGACGACGAGGATGCTGCCGATGACGAGGAGCCCGTGGTGTCGCCGCCCTCGGTCACGTTGACTGCGGTGACCACACCCGCGCTGGGCGCGACAACCGTGCGCGAATCGGCCTGCTCGACCACCTTGTCGTAGGACGACTGCGCGGACGCAAGGGAGGCCTGTGCCGATGTGACGCTCACCTTGGCCGATGAGACCTTCTGCTGTGCGGACGCAAGTTCTGCCGAGGCTGCTGTGGAGGTCGCGGGACGCGACGCAAGCGCGGTGTACGAGGCGTTCGCCTGTGCGAGGTCGAGCTTGGCTCGCGCGACTTGGTCTTGCGCACTCGCCAGCTGTGCGCTTGCCGAGAGGACCTGGGTGTCGATGTCATCGCTCTCGATCGTGAAGAGGACGTCGCCCGCGGCCACGGTCTGACCTTCCTTGACCGCGAGGTTGCGGACGGTTCCGCTCAAATCGGGCACCACCTCGGTCACGCTTGCGGCGGCCAACTGCCCGCTTCCTGACACCGACTTCTCGATAGTCCCCGTGGCGACCTCGCCCGTGGTGTACGTGGCGTCGCTCGTGGAAGCCGATCCCATACTCCCAAAGATGAGCGCCGTCCCAGCGGCGACGACTACCAGGACCGCGACTGCAACGATGATCGTGGTCTTACTCTTTCCGGACTTGCGCGAAGGACTCATCGACACTCCTCATCTCGTTTACGAGTTACCACGCTGCTCGCAGCGGGCACCTCAATGCTAGAGAGGAAGCCCCCCGGCTTCGTCATGCCGAGGGGCGATATCGATGTACTCCCGTTGGGGTATTCGGAGAAGACCGCGGACTAGTTCTGCCCGGGTACCACGAGTCCGCTCTCGTAGGCGAGTACCACCAGCTGGGCGCGGTCGTGAGCGTCGCACTTCATCATCACGCGGCTCACGTGAGTCTTCGCGGTGGCGGGACTGATGAACAGCACCTCGGCGATCTGCGTGTTGGAGAGGCCCTGCCCTACGAGTTCGAGCACCTCCCGCTCGCGCTCGGTGAGGAACGTGAGCTGCTCACAGTCCGCTCCTCCCGCAGCCGCCGGAGACGCGAGGGTGCCGTCGGCGAACCGTGCGACGAGGCGTCGGGTGACCGATGGGGCGAGCAGGGCGTCGCCTTCAGCGATGGTGTAGACCGCCTTGATCAGGTCGTCGGGGTCCGTGTCCTTGAGGAGGAAACCGCTCGCTCCGGCGCGCAACGCGTTGTACACATACTCGTCGAGTTCGAACGTCGTCAGTATTAGTACGCGTACGCCTGCACAAGCGGGGTCCGCAAGGATCGTGCGCGTTGCGTCGATTCCGTCGACAAGCGGCATGCGGATGTCCATCAGGATGACATCGGGCACGAGTTCGTGCGCCAGGTTGATGGCTTCGGCCCCGTTCGCAGCCTCGCCCACCACCTCGAGGCCGGGGTCCGACTCGAGGATCATGCGAAAACCGCTTCTGATGAGCGCCTGGTCGTCGACGACCAGACACCTGATGCGGCCGATGGGATGCTCGGTCATGAGACGCCACCTCTCGAGAGCGGAAGCCACGCGTGAACCGCGAAGCCGGAGACGGTATCGGTTCGAGGTCCCGCCTGAAGCGTGCCGCCCAGTGCTACAGCCCGCTCGCGCATACCCGCGATTCCGTGGCCGCCACCCATCTCATCGGCGGTCGCACCAGACTGCGCCCCGTCATCGGAGACGTCGATCACCAGGCCATCGTCCGCGACAGAGAGCGCGATCCTGACCACCTTCGCCTCTTTGGCGTGGCGCAGGATGTTCGTCGACGCCTCTTGCACGATGCGGTACGCGGCGACGTCGGCGTAGAGAGGCACCTCGGAGACCCCGGGAGCCGTGGTGAGGGCGACCGCGAGACCGGCGGACTCTAGAGTGTGTACGATCTCGGGCAGGCGGCTGAGGCCCGCCTCGGGGACCAGCGGTGCTCCGGTGTCCCCTGCGGTCCGAAGAACCCCGACGATCGAGCGAAGCTCCTCGAGCGCAGCCTTGGATGTGACTCTGATCTGCTCGACAGTCTTGCGCGCCAGCGCAGGGTTCGTCTCGACGAGCCGCTGGGCTGCTCCCGCCTGGACCGCGACCGACGAGAGCGAGTGCGCCGTGATGTCGTGAAGTTCGCGTGCGATGCGGAGGCGCTCCTCGTCGATGCGACGCATCGCCATTTCCTCGCGGGTGCGCTCGGCCTCCTCCGCCCGACGTTCGACCTCCTCGACGTACTCACGGCGCGTCTTGAGGGAGTTGCCCAAAGCGGCGGCGACCCCTACGAAGGCGAGCGTCTGGAGTACGGTCGCGAATCCCTTGCCGCGCGACGCCGCGAGTATGTCCATAGCGACACGAGGGACCGGGCCGGGCGCATTCTCGTCATGAGGACGTGGATCTGCCGAGCCGATCGCGACGGCCCCGTCGTCCGAGAACACTCCGGCTACGGTGGCCCCCACCAAGCGCATCGGGGAGTAGAGATTAGACAGCGAGAGGACGATGCCCACCGTAATCGCCAGGATCAACAACTTCCGGCGCTCGAGGACCGTGCCTACGGTGTAGATCGCCAGGAGCGGTCCTGCAAGGGAGAGGATCGGGTCGTGCGTCCACGCCGAGACGGCGACCTGACCCAGCACCGTGACGATCAAGACGGGAATCGGGTACCGGCGACGCAGCGCCAGCGGCAAGAGGCAGACCGCGAGCAGGATGAGCGTGAGATATACCTCCCCGCCGCCGAAGCCCTCCGAGGGATGAGGCAGGTGGGAGAACGCTGTCGAGGAGAAACCGATACCGATGCGCGTGACGGCGACTTGGAGCCACGCGAAGAGCGTGAGCCCCACCGCGAGCAACAAGTCGGTTGTCTGCGGGCTCATCCGATGACGTGATCCCTGAGAATCACTGCGATTAACTGCGGCTTTTATGTTGGGTTCTGTATTCATGGGGCGATAGTACCGCCCGAGAGACCCTCGTGCATACTCCGAGGGTTGTAGGGGTCGGGTGTACTTTTCTCCAAGCAATTATGGATTCGTAGGAAAAAATAAATATTCCTGAAGATTTGGGTTTAAGATGGCGGCGACCGCTCCATTCGTAGCTTAGTCGTAGTCAAAGGGGCCGCATGCTTAATTCTGCACGCAGACTAATCCTTCTCGCGCTTTTTAGCGTCGCACTGATAGTGCCGGTATCCACCGCTTACGGTGTACCCGCAAATGACGAAGTTCAAACACTCACACAACCAGACGGCACGGTCGTCTCCGCGCAACTCCACGGAGACGAGTCCCTCAACTGGTTTGAGACGACCGATGGCGCCGTCATCGTGCAGGACACGACGAAGACATGGCGCTTCACTGAGAAGAAGAATCCCAGGAAGGCCATCGCCAATCTCAAGCCCGGCAAGGACCGCAAGCCGTCGAACGCGGCTAGCGGAAGCGACATGGTCGCGCTCTCGTCCAGCGCACTGGTCCCGTCGGAGAGCACCGTGGGCATCGGCGACGCGTCGACGGTCCTTCAGGCGGCTGCCGCTCCAGGCACTCCCACTTCGCGTCCGCTGATGGTGATCATGGTCGAGTTCTCCAACTACTCCTTCAGCACCGATGAGGCGTTTTGGTCGAACAGGTTCTTCGGAACCTCGGGCAAGACCGTGCACACCTACTACAACGAGGTCTCCAAAGGACGCTTCGACTTCACCCCAGCGGCAGAGTATGGCGGAACGTACAACAACGGAGTCATCCGTGTGCGCATCGCAACTCCGCACCCCGACTCGCGCACAGCGAGCGACCCAGACATCCAGCAGGCGGTGATCGACGCGGTCAAGGCCGCATCCAACTACGTCGACTTCTACGCGTACGACACCAACAAGAACGGCTTGATCACCAACAACGAGCTGCAGATCTACACCGTGTTCGCGGGCTATGAGTCCTCGACCCAGAACGTGAGCCCGCAGGTCTGGGCGCACGCGTGGGCGACGAGCGGCGTCCTCGCCGACGGCGTGAAACTCGCAGGCGGCGGGGCCAACTCGAGCTACGCCGTACAGGGCGAGCTCATGGGCGCAGGTGTTCCGCTGAGCATCGGCGTCGCGACGCACGAGCTGGGTCACGCACTCGGACTCCCCGACCTCTACGACTACGGCTACGACTCGATGGGCGTGGGCGACCACTCCCTGATGGCCAAGGGCAACTGGGGATATGTCTCCGGAGAGAAGCATGGCACCACGCCCGTCCACATGGACGCCTACTGCAAGTGGCTCCTCGGATTCGGCGACGCTCAAGTGGTTACCGGCACGTCAAGCACCACGCTGCAGTCGGCGTCCTCTGCCGGCTACTCGATGATGATCGTGCCTGCGCTCGGCTCGACGTACTCCTCTACCGTACCGAAGACCGGCGAGTGGTTCTTCGTCGAGAACCGCCAGTTCACCGGCTTCGACGCCGGACTCCAGCAGTCGATGGCCGCAGGTGCGAAGGGCGGGCTGCTCGTCACCCACGTCGATTGGGCGCAGATCGCGAAGGCACCCATGTCGCCTAACGAGGATGAGACCCACAAGGGCGTCGACGTCGAGGAATCGAACCTCGGCACGCTGGGATACGCGCAGCTCGATCAGGCCGCAGGATCGCAGTTCGACCACTACTTCTATGCGGACTGGGGACACGTCTCCGTCTTCGGACCCTCCACCGTGCCCAACAGCGCGATGTACTCCGGCACCGCCAGCGGCATCACGATCAGCACCCCGAGTGCATCGTCTGCGTCGATGCAGGTGAACGTGACCACGCCGGGGTCGAACCTGCCTACAGTTCAGGCAATCGCGGGCAACTCGCTCTACGACACGGCGGTCGCCATCTCTAAGAGCGCCTATCCCACCGGCCTCCCCACCACGGGTGCGCGTACGGTGGTTCTCTCGACCGGCCTGGGCTGGTCTGACGCGCTGGCGGGCTCCTCGCTCGCGGGCGCGCTTGACGGACCTATCCTGCTGACTGAACCGGCCAGCCTGCCCTACAGCGTGAAGTCCGAGATCGCACGCCTGAAGGCGACGAAGGTGATTGTCCTTGGCGGACGTTTCGCTGTGAGCGACGCGGTACTGGATTCGATTCGGGCCATCTCGGGCGTGGTGTCTGTGGAGCGCATCGGCGGAACCACGATGTACGACACAGCCGACCTGATCGCACAGCGCACGATCAAGGAGCTCAATGGATCATGGGCGGGCACGGTTGTCTTCGCCACGGGCGTGACCTATCCCGATGCCATCGCGGTCTCGCCGTTCGCGGCGAGGAACCACATGCCCATCTTCCTGATCGACCCCGCAAACGGCCTCTCCGACGGAGCGCAGACTCTGCTGAGCGGAACAAGCGTGAAGAAGGCAATCGTCCTCGGCGGCAAGTACGCGGTCCCGACAGCAGTAGAGGACCAGCTGGCCACGGATCTCGGCGCCTCAAACGTCACGCGGCTCTGGGGTAACACCTCGTATGACACGGCGGCAGAGATCGCCAAGTACGGCATCAGCATCTCCGGCGGGACCATCGGGTGGGACCAGGCAGCCATCGCGACCGGTGAGAACTTCCCGGATGCACTCGCGGGCGGCGTGCTGCAGGCCAAGCGCTCGTCGGTCCTGCTGCTCACTCCCAGTAATGCGCTTGCGGAGTCGACCCGGGCGATTCTCGCCGCGAACAAGGCGTCGATCGACAACATCACTTACCTGGGTGGAATCTACGCGATCACGCAGCCCGTCAGGGACCAGGTCGCTTTCAGCCTGGCGAAGTAACGCAGTCTCAGCGATCACGCCAGTTGTCGAAGCGGTCGCGCAGCGCGCTGGCGCGGGGCATCTCGAGCATGTTGCTCACAGCCATATCGGGATGCGAGAGGATATCGCACGCCTTCCGATATGCGCTCGTGAGCTCGTCGAGGCGCCTCTGGATCTCCTCACGTTTGGGCGAGCCGGCGGGGTAGCACTCCAGGCGGCACCGATTCACGTGGATGTTGTAGGCGTGCTCGACGTCGGTGAGACCCGCCTGCGGCCCAAGACCCAGCGTGCGGAGCGCAGGCTCCAGCTGGAACCACCATATGGGGTTTTCGTGGGTCAACTCACGGCCTTTCGGGCGGGTACCTACCGTTGACAGGATAGACCTTGAACGCCCATCTTCAAAGCCCGGGGAGGAGGTGCCATGGGAGAAGTATCCGCGGCGACGCGCAAGTCGATGCAGGGAAACAAGGCGAAGAACACCAAGCCCGAGCTGCTGGTGCGCAAAGCGCTGCGCGAGGCCGGCCTGAGCGGTTACCGCCTGCACTGGAAGAAGGCTCCCGGACACCCCGACATCGCATACCCTGGTCGCAAGATCGCCATCTTCGTGAACGGATGCTTCTGGCATCGGTGCCCGACGTGCAAACCGAGCGCCCCCGCAAGCAACGGCGATTTCTGGGCCGAGAAGTTCGACCGCAACATCGCACGAGACGCCCGCGACCAGGCGGCGCTCGAAGCCGCCGGATGGAAGGTCATCGTGATCTGGGAGTGCGAGCTCAAGAAGACTGTCCTCGAGGAAACCATGCGCGAACTGGTGGATGCGGTTCGGAGGGGCTAGTGTCCGCCCTGCGCTCGATGCGCTTGGCCTCAGATGCAAGACGGTCGAAGCCTCCATCGTCGGAATACTCCTGCCAGATGAGGCGATCCCCGCCGCCAACATGGCCGAGTCCTTCATGAGGATAATTCGGATCATACCTCTTGAGATTCTCCAGCTTCGCCTTGACTGAACCAGGGCTGCGGAACCCGTATGGCCGCTCCTCCACCGGATATATATCCAGTTGATTCAGCAGGTAACTCAGCTTCAACACGTCTGGATCGCTAGCGCGCAGTCCCTTCCTTCCGCGACGAATGTAGAGCTCAAGCGCCAATACCAGTTCGTCACGAGTCCAGTCGACTTTGCCCAAGTCTTGCTCCCAACCGAAGGATTTCCACTTCCATAAGTATCATAGCTATCTGGAACAATGGACGCAGGCGAGGTGACCTGGTACCCTGGCTCATGAACGAAAACCAAACTCAAAGTGAAATCGGTGCAGCAGTGAAGGCTTCGGAGCCAATCCCGGTAATTGATCTGTTCGCGGGGCCCGGGGGCCTCGGGGAAGGGTTCTCGCGAATCGTCGCTACTGACGGGACACCCATATTCAAGATCACACTCTCTATCGAGAAGGACGAGGCCGCGCATAAGACGCTGCGACTCAGAGCGTTCTACAGGCAGTTCTCGTCTGGGAGGGTCCCAGCGGAGTACTACACGTATCTGGAGAATCCCACGCCTACCCAACTTGAGGAACTGATCAGCAAATACCCGAAGCAATGGAAGGCAGCCAGTAACGAGGCATGGCTTTTTGAACTCGCAAAGGAAACGGAAGCACAGGTAGTGGAGCGTGCCCGTGCGGCTGTCGACAGCGCAAAGAACTGGGTCCTGATCGGTGGCCCTCCATGCCAAGCCTATTCGTTGGTCGGCAGGGCTCGCCGTTCAGGTGAGATCAAAGGAGCCAAGGAGACGTGGACCGACGACCCTCGGCACACTCTGTATAAGAGGTATCTCCATCTGATCAAAGAGTTGAAGCCCCCTGTCTTCGTCATGGAAAACGTCAAAGGAATCCTCTCGGCGAAAATCGGTAAGGAGAAGGTCTTCGACCTCATCCTGTCAGATCTACGAGGCGCCGGGGACGGGTACGAGATCCATTCACTTGTAGTCGAAAACAGCGACGGCAACGAACTTCAGCCAAGCGACTACATCATCAGATCCGAGGAGTATGGGATACCCCAAGCGCGGCACCGGGTGATCCTGCTTGGGGTTCGAGCAGATCTGGGTCGGATTCCGGGTACGATGCAGCCTCGAACAATCTGTACGGTTGGAGAAGCGATAGGCGACTTACCCAAACTACGAAGCTCCTTCTCCATGAGGGTGAAGGACCGACGCGATGACCCCGCAGGCTGGGCACAGTATCTCAAATCTGCGGCAAGCGAGCTCCATAAGCAGAGCAACTCAGCTATCGAAAAATCGGCTCTCAGCAAGTTCGCGGGAAGGAAGAAATTCCCGACCTCGGTCGGTGCCGAGTGGGTCAGCGTAAGCGGGTCACCAAAGCGATACAGTCGTTGGTACAAGGAATGCGCGTCACTCAAAGGTGTACCCAACCATCACAGTCGATCCCACATGGCGCTCGACTTGAATCGTTATCTATTCTGCGCGCTGTACGCGTCACTCAATAACACATCTCCAAAACTCGAGGACTTTCCGGTCAGCCTATTGCCCAAGCACAAGAACGTTTCGGTGCTCCGCGACCAGGGTGCAGGAAGCGTGATCTTCTCCGATCGTTTCCGCGTGCAGATCAAGGACCACGCATCCGCAACCGTCACTGCGCATATCGCCAAAGATGGTCACTACTTCATACACTACGACCCCGCGCAGTGCCGCAGTCTCACGGTTAGAGAAGCCGCGCGCCTTCAAACATTTCCCGATGATTACCGCTTTGAGGGGAACAGGACCTCCCAGTACCAACAGGTCGGAAATGCGGTCCCGCCGCTGCTCGCGTACCAAATTGCTGCAGTCGTCTCCGAGCTTCTCGACCGAAAACCGACACTCTCACTTCTCGACGAAAAATAGTGTGAACCACCAATTCCGGGGCCCATCCCTGCGCTAAGCCAAGTTATTGTCATATCCTAGTGATATCCTCGATATCGCATCATCGAGTTCTGATCCCCCAGAGAATGCTAGGAAACTTGGAGTCCTTTTGCGCGAACCCGATTTCGTAGAGGCTGAACCGAACGCGGCAGCAATGATCGAATCGCTCCGGGCAGTTGGTTACACCCCTCAGACCGCCATCGCCGACTTGATCGACAACAGCATCGCAGCACATGCATCCCACATATGGCTGAAATTCTGGTGGGATGGAAGAGAGTCTTGGGTGTCTATCACAGACGACGGTGATGGCATGAATTCCATCGCCCTAACTGAGGCCATGAGGCCTGGGACTATCGGACCTCTTGAAACCCGCAATCCCGAAGACCTGGGTCGATTCGGCCTCGGCCTGAAGACTGCTAGCTTTTCCCAATGCAGGCAACTCACGGTAGGGTCTCGGTTTGATGCGGAGCACGACATTTCCTATCGACGCTGGGATTTGGATTACGTACAACAGACCAATAGATGGAGGCTGTTGACCAGCCCACGCCCTCAGGCCATGGACAAATTCGACAAACTCGCATCCATGGCTTCCGGAACAACCGTCCTTTGGGAAAGCATGGACCGACTTGTTGGGAACGTGGATTCCGACAACAACAGGGCGCACAACCGTTTCCTGGAAATCGTCGACGATGTTGAGAGCCACCTATCCATGGTCTTCCATCGTCTTCTCGCTGGGAGTAACCCTCAACTTCGCATGTCAATAGACTGCGGCACGGGTCCGCAGGCCATCAAGCCTTGGGATCCGTTTCTGGCCAACCACCCCGCTACAACCCCGACGCCCCCCGAGACGCTAAAACTAGCCGAAGGAAATATCGCAATTAGGGGCTACGTACTCCCACATAAATCCCGCTTCGAGACTCCTGAACAGCACACAAAAGCCGGGGGTCCCGGTGGGTGGAACGCACGGCAAGGATTCTATGTGTATAGAAACAACCGACTCGTCGTCGCGGGCAGTTGGCTGGGGCTTGGGCAGGGGGGAACCCCTTGGACACGCGAGGAACACTATAAGCTGGCGCGGATTGCGATAGATATTCCGAATACTATGGATTTTTCCTGGCATCTGGATGTGAAGAAATCAGATGCTCGTCCGCCCGCCGAAATTCGCGACCGACTCAAATCTCTGGCTCTCCAAGTCAGATCCCAAGCCAAACAGGTATTTTCACATCGCGGTTCCAACGCTCCGACCGGCAAGCACGACGAGCTGCCCCCAATCTGGAGGACGCAAACCATCGACAACCGTCCGATTTATCGGATTGATCGCAAGCACCCCTTCACAGCAAGAACAATCAAGGAGCTCCCGAAAGACGCCCGGCAGTATTTCTCAGCACTAATCACTTTGATCGAGCAAACTGTGCCCGTGGACCGAATCTGGATTGACGCAGCCGAGGCTCCCGACACTCATCCGAAACCTTTCGAGTACAGCCCGGACTCAGAACTCGCAGAATTTACTCGTGCGTGGTACTCCACCATGGTCCAAGACCAAGGTCTCACGCCTGACCAAGCAAAGGACCGCATTCGGGGCGCAGGTTTTTGTCTTGAGAATATCCACGGATTGTGATTCGAGGGGAACATGATGGATTCGGGCATAAGCACTGCTGATCTCTATGATCTCGCAAAGAAGATCTCCAGCCAACTACTCGCAAGTTCACCAAAGGAACAAATCGATCCTCTCGAGATCGAGAGCACAGTCCAGAGCATTTGCGAGATGGTCAGCATCAAGCACGGGATGCCTATCACTGCCGGGCAGCGCTTGCGTATGCGAAAAGAAATTGAGAGCAATTTCAGCACCGTTGTCGGGCGTGCCCGGGTTATTCAAGACAAGGACGCCCTTGCGCACATTGACTGGCTTTCAGACTTACGTTTAGCACAGGGTAATAGTGCGTTCTGGGATCGATACTCCGCTTACCTCGAAGGAAAATGGAGCCAAAACAGCATCGAAGAGCTTAACGAGTCAACAGACTTGGTGCTCTCTCTTCTTGAGAATCCCAAACGTCCTGGTGCTTGGGACCGCCGCGGGCTCGTCGTTGGACACGTCCAGTCCGGAAAAACCGGTCACTACGTTGGTTTATCAAACAAGGCGGCCGACTCCGGATATAAGCTTATTATTGTGCTCGCTGGCATGATGGATAATCTGAGGGTTCAGACTCAGATTCGGATGGAGGACGGATTTCTCGGCTGGAAAACGGCGGAGGAAGGACGCCCGCCGACAGGCGTGGGAGTCTTCCGACCCGGTCTACATGTTGACACGATTACAACGCGGACGGACAAAGGCGACTTCAAAAAGCAAATGGCCGACACACTGAGGGTGTCCTTGGGAGAGGTCCCCATTGTCTTCGTGGTCAAGAAGAACGTAACAGTGCTGCGGAACCTGGTTCGTTGGCTCCGAACACTTCCCGCAACCGAGACCGACCCCATAACCGGCCGTACATATATCGATACCCTCCCACTTTTAGTTATCGATGACGAAGCCGACAATGCGTCCATCGATACGAACAAGGATGTTGTCGACGACTACGGGAAACCAGACCCAGATCACGACCCAACAAAAATAAACGGCTGGATACGCCAACTGCTGAACATGTTCGACAAGAGCGCATATGTCGGATACACCGCAACTCCGTTTGCCAACATATTTATCCATGATGAAGGGACAACCGCACTCGAGGGAAACGACCTCTTCCCGAGAAGTTTCATAGTTGGGCTGGAAGCCCCCAGCAACTACATGGGACCAGCAAGGGTATTTGGATTGGAGGAGGAAGGTGCCTTTGGGAGACAACGGATAGAGCCGCTGCGCCTAACCCGGTCTAACGAAGACGGTAACGCTTGGATCCCGCCGAAGCACAAGCCTAACCAGATACCGGTTGACACAGATGAGACGATAATCCCGAACTCGCTCGTCGAGGCCATTTACTCGTTCATTCTCTCAGGCGCTGCCAAGGCTGAACGCGGCCTCGGCGACGAGCACCATTCGATGCTCATCCATGTGACTAGATTCACAGAGGTCCAGCACAAGGTCTACGTCCAAGTATCCGATTACAT
>CAZMJV010000012.1:0-2532 GCA_964566905.1 uncultured Coriobacteriia bacterium
TCGGTCGGTTCGCTTCCGGTTCTCTGCGCGAGAATCTCTTCGGCCGTGGTGCTGGGCGGGCTGGCAGCGGTGCGCTTCAAGCGGGTGACGGTCTCACGCCCCGCTCTGGCGGCGACGCTGGGCGCCGGCTTCTTCGACGCGGTCGCGAACATCGCGCTGCTCCAAGCGATCGTGCTCGGGCCGCTCGTCCTCGTCTCGCCACTTCAGGCGCTCTACCCGATACCGACGATCCTGCTCGCCCGGGTGTTCCTGAAGGAACGCCTGCACGGGCTGCAGCTCGCCGGGATGGCGGTCGCTCTGGTGGCGCTGCTGCTCACCGCCATCCCCAGCTGAGATCACTTGGATTCTGACGTGCGCCTTTCGCCGACGTATACCTTCATAGCATCGTGCAGACTCTGCGCGAACCCGGGTGCGATGTTCTCGTAGGTCGCCTTGAATCGAGGGTCGGCGATGTACATGTCGGCGAGCCCCTCGTAGATGTCCATTCCGCAGGGGTAGAAGTTGTCGTTGATCTGACGCCAGTGCTCGTGCACGCACGCCTGTACCCGGGGATCGTCGGCAGGGGCGCCTTCCTCAAAGAGTTCGGCGAAGCGTGCGTTGTTCAACCCTCCTTCGTCTTGGATCCGCTTCCAATCCTCCCTCGTGTATTTCTTCGTGCGGCGCGCTGACTCCTTGAAGGCGTCGGTGGCCCCCCAGCGATTCTCGGCCTCGGCCTCGTAATCGCGCGGGTCGAAGTCGCCGAAGACCTCTTTGATGTCCTTTTCGTCCATGTCCATGGTCGTCCCTTTCTCAGTCCGATCGATTGCGAGCTCTATTGCGGCCACCTTGTCTTGGAGGGACGCGATCCTTTCGTGCAGGAACGTGCGCTGCAGCTCCAGCGCCGAGACCCGGTCGAATCCGGGGTCGGAGAGAAGCTCTCGGATCCGGCCTAGGGAGAACCCCATCTCCTTGAAGAAGAGGATCTGCTCCAGAGAGAGCATGTCCTCGGGGCTGTAGAGGCGATACCCGGCCTCGCTGCGCCCCGAGGGGGAGAGCAGGCCGATCGAATCGTAATGGTGAAGCGTCCTCACGCTGACGTTCGCGATATTGGCGGCAGCGCGCACTGTCCAAGCCATCGTTCCTCCCTTCGTTGCGAATAGACTAAACCCTCACGTTGGGTTAGAGTCAACAGTCAGCGAATCACACTTTGCGAGTGGTCTTCTTGTGAAAGCAACTCAGGCCTCGTATCGCGTGTGTCAAGATACGGGTCGTAGGGCACCGCCGTATTCAGAGATCTTCATCGCATCCGAAACGAGGCCACGTTGGCTACTTTCCCCCGTGTTTTCATCGCAACAGCTCTCGCAGTCTCCCTCACCTTGGGGGCGGCGGGATGCTCTACGTCCAGCGCGAAAGGCGACGACAAGGTCGCGGCTACGATCGACGGCGACAAGATCTACGAGTCGCGCGTGACCGCCGAGCTCGACCGCGTGCTCGTCTCCAACCCGAAGGCCTATGACGGCGAAGAGGGTGCCGCAGCCCGTGCCAGCGATCGCCTCTCGATCATCGACTACCTGATCAACCAGCAGCTCGTGGCCAAGGCCGCGAAAGAAGAGGGCATCAAGGTCACCGACGACGAGATCGCGACCGAGTTGGCCGGCCTCAAGGAGAGCTACGGCGACGACGAGGCATGGCAGGCGGGACTCAAGGACGTCGGCTACACGGAGGCCCAGCTCAAGGTGGAGATCTCCAATCAGTTGCTCCAGGAAAAGCTGGCGAAAAAGATCAGCGCCGACGAGCTTGCCTCCACTCCGACCGATGCTGAGATCCAGACCTTCTATGAGAACAACCAGGACTACTTCGTCCAGGCCGCTGGCAAGCGCGCCTCGCATATTCTCTTCGCCGCCGACGATAAGGCGACCGCCGAGAAGGTACTCGCCGAGCTGAAGGCCGGCGGCGACTTCGCGGCCGCCGCGAAGAAGTACTCGACTGACACGGCCAATGCCGAGAGCGGCGGAGACCTGGGATGGGCCACCGGCGACGAGTACGTCGATGCGTTCAAGACCGCGTTCCTCGCACTGGGTGTCGGACAGATGTCTGACCTCGTCGAGACCGAGTTCGGCTGGCACATCATCCTCATCACCGACCAGCGCGAGCAGAGCGTCACCCCTCTCGCGGACGTCCGCGACTCCATCATTACCGAGATCAGGAACGCCAAGGCGAACGAGAGCTTTGCGGCCTACATGGAGGAGCTCCGTTCCTCGTGCAAGATCGAGGTCTTCGATGAGAACGGCAAGCGCATCGACGACGGCACCGGAACCGCGCAGAGCTCGAGCAAGGAAAGCACCGCGACGACATCCGGGCAGTAACGCATCAATCATCGGGAAAGGCCCCTCGAGAGGGGCCTTTTTCGTTTTCCGGCACGGATTCGGATTAGTATGGTTCGAGGTCCTCAGGGCAGTGAAGAACACGTTCGAGCGGAGTAGCGGCACGCATGCATATCGATAGCGCAAGGCGATTCATCGCCGGATACCGCGACGCCTTCCGCGACTTCAC
>CAZMJV010000012.1:2632-32345 GCA_964566905.1 uncultured Coriobacteriia bacterium
GTCGGCGGGTCGTTCATCGGGTGCATCGTGGGCGGTTTCCTCCCCACGCTGCTTCGACTGGAGTTCTCGCAGGGAACGGCATACCAGATCACCGTCTTCGTCGCAGCGCTGTTCTACGTCGCCTCTATCCTTCCTCTGAGGGGGATTTCGGAGCGGGCGCTCAGAACGCCCAAGCACGCATGGCGCCGGTACTATGCGACGGTGCGCGGCTTCACTTCCTGGAAGCACGTATCGACCCTCGTAATCCCCCAGTTCACCATCGCTGTGGGCGCCGGCATAACGATGCCGTTCGTCTCTCGCTACCTCCAGCAGGAGATGATGGCGAGCGACACCGCGATCGGCGTCATCCAAGGCGTCACGCAGCTCGCCATCGCGCTGGCGGCACTGTCGGGTCCGTACCTCAAGAGCACGCTCGGGGTCCGCTGGTCGATGGTCCTCATCCAGCTCTCGTCGCTGCCCTTCCTCGTCGCGATCCCATTCGCACCAAATCTCGGTGTGCTCGCCCCCATCCTCTGGGCCCGCAGTGCGCTGATGAACATGTCGTGGCCGCTCTTCAACCAGTACTCGATGCACAACATCGCGCCGCGTGAGAAGCCGATCATCGGATCGTCGCTCGCGTTCTCGTGGGCGGTCGGGCAGATCATCGGCGATGTCATCGGCGGATTCCTGATGGAGGCCGGTATGGGTTCGTACGCGTATTTCATCACCGCCGGGGTCTATCTCGTCGGAATCATATTCATGGCCTCCATGCTCACAGGGGACGGCTCGCGCCCGACCCCGAGGGTGAAGTTGGGTGAAGGCGAATTCGTGGCCGAGGCGGCGTCCTTGGACGTCTCGGTCTCCAGGGAGGAACGTTTCTGATGGCTGAAAACACCTGCGGTATGGACACGGGCGAGAGAACCGGACCACCGCTGCTCGAGCTTACCGACGCGGTGGTCCGCAGAGACGGACGCGTAATCCTCTCGGTCGATTCATTCGTTCTTGAGGAGGGTGAGCACGTCGCCATAATCGGCCCGAACGGTGCGGGGAAGTCCACCCTCGTGAAACTCCTCACCCGCGAGGTTCTTCCGCTCTGGCGCGAGAAGCCACCGGTCCTTTTCCTCGGAGAGCCTCGCCCGGTCCTCTCCGATGTGCGTTCGCTCCTCGGCGTGGTTTCGATGTCGATGCAGGAGCAGATCGAGGTCGATCTCACGGTTCGCGAGGTGGTCTTGGGAGGGTTCTTCGGATCGCTGGGAGTCCCTGCGAGGAGGACCGTGACCGAGGAGATGGAGTCGATCGTCGTGTCGGTTCTGGTCGAACTCGGAATCGACCACCTCGCCCAGAGAGATGTCCGGACGCTGTCGACCGGTGAGGCGAGGCGCGCCCTCATCTGTAGGGCGCTGGTGCACGACCCGCGCGTCCTTGTGTTCGATGAGCCGTGCGTCGGGCTGGACCCTGAGGCGGCCTACCAGGTACGCCAGTCCTTCAGCGCGATGGCGCGCGCTGGGCGCACGCTGCTGCTCGTGACACACCACATCGAGGACGTGGTCCCCGAGTTCGAGCGCGTACTCGCGATCGACGACGGACGCATCGTGGCAGACGGTCCCAAAAACGAGGTACTGACGACGGAGTTGATCCAAACACTCTTCAAAGTGCCGCTCGTCCTCGAGGAGCGCGACGGTTCGTACCGCCTCTGGTAGCGCGCCTATCTCAGCGGCTTTTTCCAGGCTTCTTCTGGAGGACCTTCCCCGGCAATTTCGTCACGTGGTAGGTGAAGTCGCGAGACGACGTCGTGGTCCAGTTGAGCTTGACCGAGGCGAGGCGCAGGCCGACGGCAAGGAGGACAGCGACCAGCCCAGCCAGCGGCTTGACCACGTGAAGGTAGTCGGCGAGGGTGACGTACACGGTCGCGCCGAGTACACCCGCGGTGCCGTAAAGAGTCCCGCGCTTGAAAATCATCGGAGTCTCGCCGACGAGCAGGTCGCGCAGCAGGCCTCCACCCACGCACGTGATCGTGCCCATCATGACTACCGGCAGTATGCTCATGTCGGCGTGGAGCGCCTTGTCCGCGCCGAGGACCGCGAAGAGTCCGAGCGTCAGCGTGTCCATCGCGAACATGGCCCAGTTGATCTTATGCACGGCCGCCCTGAAGTAGAAGACGATCAGTCCCGCGAGTGCGCACGCGATGATGAGCGCCGGCTCTTGGAATGCGAACACCCCGTATCGCTGGATGAGGACGTCGCGGATGATCCCGCCCCCGAGTCCCGTGAAGATGGCCAAGGTGACCGTGCCGAAGATGTCGAAGTCCTTCTCGACGGCCGTGATCGCCCCGTAGAGCGCGCCGGCCGAGGCGGCCGCGATCTCCAGATAGAGGGGCACCGAGATGGTGCTGACATCCACAGGTACGCTGGTGATGATCTGGGGGAGAACGCTCACTCGTCGGCCACGAACACGTTGAGCAGCCAGGTCACGATCGAGATGATGATGCCGCCCCAGAACGCGGGCCAGAATCCGTCGATTGTGAACCCGACTCCGAACACTCCGGACGCGATCTGTGCGGCGAAGAGGAGCACGACCGCGTTGATGACGAGCAGGAACAGCCCGAATGTGACGAGGACCGCTCCGCAGGAAAGAAACTCGAGCAGCGGTTTGACCCATGCATCGAGAAACGCCAAGACGACCGCGGTGACGAGGACGGCGAGCCAGGCGTTGCTGCCGACGATGTTGATGCCCGGGACGATCCAAATCGCCGCCGCGACAGCGATCGCGGTGATGAGCAGGCGTATGAAGAGCTTCATTCGGCGTCTCCTCTCCGAGCGGATGGTACGAAAAGTATACCCGACCCGCCTCGGCACGAGTGCGATGTCGGCAGTCGTGCGGGCTTGCCAGCGGGGGCGGGGGTTTGTATACTTGCCGTTGCGCTTTCTCCGAACCATCCCGCGTCCATTCGGGGGAGAGAGTATACGCGGAGGGCTGGCCGAGTGGACGAAGGCGTACGATTGGAAATCGTATAGGCGGTGTTGAGCTGTCTCTAGGGTTCGAATCCCTAGCCCTCCGCCAGTGTCATTATCCGGCGCTTGCGCCGTCATAGCCCGCAAGGGCACCACCCGGAGGGGTGGCAGAGTGGTTGAATGCGGCGGTCTCGAAAACCGTTATGCGGGTATCCCCCGCATCGAGGGTTCGAATCCCTCCTCCTCCGCCAGAACGAACTGATGACGCCCGCTCCCAGTAATGGGGGCGGGCGCCTTTGTATTACGAGCGAAGGTGTCTCACCTCTACTGGAGAGCCGCGAAATCCTTTGTGACGTCCCTGGAACGGCGATCACGGGCGGCATGCACGCTGATTGTCGACTGCGAGGCGTCGAAGGATGAGGTTGACCTCGATCGCTCCTCACCCTAGAATGATACCTCGAATCGAGGTATCAGTTCCGAGAGGTCACCATGGCTCGCCCCGTTACCCCATTGCTTACAACTGTATCCCTCGCGATGCTCGCGGAGGGCCCTCTGCACGCGTACCTGTTGAAGAAGCGAATCGACATGAGTCTCGGCAAGATGCTCACCGTCTCCGAGGGCTCGCTCTATCCGCTGCTTCATATGCTTGAGGAGCGCGGCGCGATCACCAGCCAGGTCGAGCCCTCCGAGCATGGGCGTCCCGACCGCGTCGTGTACAAGATAACCGCGGTCGGACGCGAGGAGCTGGCTGTTCGGCTGGCCGAACCGTTGGAGCCCGGTAGTCTCGGCCAGATGGACTTCTACGTTAGGGTTGCCTGCTTCAGGTATCTGACACCGGAGTCCCGTGCCGCCTTGCTGCTGAGCCGTCGTGAACGGATGCGCTCTGATATCGACGCGCTGCTTGCGGCACGCGAGGTTGTCGCTTCGTTCCCGGGTCATCTCGAACTCGCCGATCTTCGCGAGAGGCAGCTTCGAGCAGAAATTGCGTGGCTCGACGATCTCATAGAGAAGAACTAGATTTCCCGACCAAGGAGGTCCCATGAGCACGATCGCGAAATCGGACGACCGCTACGCCCGCAAATGGTGGGTGCTGGCGTCAGTCTGTCTCGCCCTGTTCATTGCGCTGCTCGACGGCACGGTGGTCAACGTATCTATCCCTGCTATCAGCAAGGGCCTTGGGGCGACCTTCTCCGATGCGGAGTGGGTGCTCAACGCCTACACGCTCGTGTTCGCGTCTTTGCTCGTCACCTTCGGGAGACTGGGAGACATGTTCGGCCGCAAGCGTTTCTTCATCGCCGGCCTCGCGCTCTTCGGTGTGGGCTCTCTGCTGTGCGGACTCTCCACCACCCCTGCGATGTTGATCGGCTCCCGTGTGATCCAGGCGCTCGGCGGCGCCTTCATGATGCCGGCGACACTGTCGCTCACTGCGGTGAACTTCCCGCCCGAGCAAAGAGGCATGGCGATGGGCATTTGGGGCGCGGTGAGCGGATTGGCGAGCGCGGCCGGCCCGCTCCTCGGAGGCTGGATAACCGACGCCTTCTCGTGGAACTACATCTTCTTCCTCAACATCCCCATCGTGCTGGTGGCCATCCCCTTCGCGCTGTGGGCAATCCCCGAGTCCCGCGATGAGCGACCGCACACCATCGACGGTCTTGGTGTGGTGCTGTCGGTGACACTGCTCGCTACGCTGTGTTACGGCCTCATCGAGGGCCCGAAATTGGGCTGGACCGACCCCATGGTGCTCGGTTTGTTCGGCGCTGCGGCAGTTGCGCTCGTGGCCTTCGTGCTTTGGGAGCGTCGAGTACGCGAACCCATCATGGACCTGCGTTTGTTTAGGAGTCCGGCATTCAGCGCAGGAAACGGCGCCGGTGCGATTCTCATGTTCGGCATGCTCGGCATGTTTTTCCTCTTGCCCGTATACCTTCAAGCGCAGATGGGCTACACCCCGATTCAGACCGGGCTCGCTCTGACACCGCTTTCAGCCGCGATTCTTGTCGCAGCACCCCTGGCCGGCCGCATCTCCGACCGCATCGGTTCGCGTTGGCTCGTCTTCAGCGGTATGGGCATCACCGCGATCGCCGTCTTCTGGGCGTCGTTCCTGCCTCTCGGTGCCGGTTGGCAGTGGCTGGTTGTCCCTCTGGCGCTCGCCGGCCTGGGCATGGGACTCGTCATGCCCTCCATGACGAGCGCGGTTATGTCCGTGGCGCCGCGCGGAGAAGAGGGCGCCGCGTCGGGTATCCTCTCCACCTTGCGACAGGTGGGCGGAGTCTTTGGCGTGGCCATCTTGGGCGCGGTCTTCGCCACGGCGATGACATCGAACATGATCGGGGCGACTTCGAAGATCCCCGGCTTGCCGGCGGAAGCCGTTCCGTACGTCACTCAGACGATCGAGAACTCAGGTTCGCAAATGGGCATGGGCATGGGCGGTATGGACGTCGCCTCGTTGCGGGATACGGTCCCTGCCGAGGCGATGCGCCCCTTGACCGAGCGCGCGGTAACCGACGCCGCGGAGCAGAACCTGCCGGCCGATGTACGCGAGCCGGTCGTGAAAGCCGTGATGGCCGAGATCGACAAGGGTACGTCGCTCGAGGGCAAGGGAATGATGACCGTCCTCGGGCCGCTCATGGGGCGGATGGCCGCCATCGACCCCGCCGCGGACGCTACCGCGTTCATGAACTTCGGCACATCCATCGGCACGAATCTCGAGAAGTCCTATACCGCGATCGGCGACGGCTTCGCGGACGCGTCTAAACAGTCTTTCGTCGACGCGGTGGGCCTTGCTCTCCGGGTGGCGTCCGGCGTCCTGCTGGTTGGAGCGCTGCTCTCACTCCTGATCACACCTGGCAAGAATGTCGCGCTTGATGTGGAGCAGACCGAAGCGAGTTAGTCCACAAGGACCAGACAGCCGGATGCCAAGTGATATCGCATCCGAGCAAACCGAAGACGCCCGCTCCCGGCGATGGGGGCGGGCGTCTCATTTGAGCGATGACCCTCGCTACTCCGCCTCGACCGCTTTGGATTTGGGCACGGTCACGGTGATCGAAACGATGGCGATGATCACCATCAGCAGGTTGAACGCCAGTGCGATGGTCGCGGCGTAGCGAAGCGCCGTATTGTCGGTACGGCCATGGGTGACGAGAACGTCGCCGAGGAACACGGCGGCTTGAGTATTGCCGCGGAAAGCTGTGAAGAGGGCGAGCGAGATGGCGGCACCGATAGCGCCGCCCAATGAGGAGGCCATCTTATAGATGCCGGCGCCCGAACCCGCTTGGTCCGCAGGCAGGTTCGCCAAGGCGGCGTCAGTTGACGGGGTCGCGTAGAACGCCAGCCCCAGACCGAAGAGCGCGTAGGCGATGATCGCCAGGATCTTGTACTGGCTGACGAGCAGGTTCGTCGGCATGAGCAGGATACAAGCGAGTCCGACGATCATGCTGCCCCAGATCATCGGTTTTCTCGGACCGAACCTCTGCAGCAACTTCTCGCCCACTCGGATGAAGGCGATGATGGTGACGCCGTAGCCGAGCGTCAGGAGGCCCGCTTGGGAGGCGGTCATCAACTTGTCTGTCGTCGGATCGTGCCCCGCGAGCTGGAACAGCTGTTGGGTCACGATCAGAAGACCGATGGTGCCGTTCAGCAGGAAGTTCGAGATGGTCGCACCGGTGAACGTCTTGTTGCGGAAGAGCTTGAAATCGACGAAGGCGCTGATGGTCTTGCTTTCGATTCTCACGAAGGTGAACAGGCCGACGACCGCGATAGCGGCCAGGCCCAGGGTGATTCCGCTTGCCCAGCCGATCTTGCTGCCGAAGATCAGGACGACCATCAGCGAGATCATCGAGACCATGAAGACGGCAACGCCCGCCAAATCGAATTTGTACGCTTTCCCGGTCGGCGCGGCCTTGCTCTCCGGTGTCCCCCTGATCATCAGGAAGGAGATGATCGAAATCGCGATCGAGATGACGAAGATCGCGCGCCATGAGACCAAGGTGGACATGTAGCCGCCGAAGATCGCCGCCAATCCCGAACCACCCCACGAGCCGATCGACCACATCGACACTGCGCGCTGACGCGCTTTGCCATCCCAATAGGTCTTAACCAGCGCCATCGTGGAGGGCATGATGCAGGCCGCCGACAGTCCTTGGATCGCGCGCCCGCCCAGCAGCAGGGGCAGCGCCAAGGAGCCGGACGCCAACACGATCATGAGCGAGCCGAGCATTCCGAGAACGTTGCCGGTGAGTGCCATCCTGACGCGACCGATGCGGTCGGCGAACCCGCCCATCACGACGATGAAGATGCCCGAGAACAACGCGGTGATCGACACCGCGAGGTTCATGGTGCTGATGTCCAGGAACGGGTTGTTCGGATCGGTGTTGATGTCTTTTAGGATTGACGGGGCGATGGTTCCCGTCGTGCCCGCGAACAGCCAGAACGTGATTACACCGAGCACGATGCCCCAGAGGAGCCTCTCGGTTCCTTTGTAGGTCGTCGACGTGGCATTCGAGTCTGATGCACTCATGACGTCTGATCCCCCTTCCCGAGGTAGGCCATAGCTGCGGCGACGATGGCTTCGGTTCCCGTTCGCAAGGTGGGTTGGATGGAGGGAGCGAAGCCGGGATTGTGCATCGGGTAATCGCACGTACCCGGGACAATGCCGCCCAGTCCCCAATAGGTGTAGGGGATCCCGAACGCGTCGGGAATGATGCTGAAGTCCTCGCTGGCGGGGATTCTGTTCAGGTGTTGCACACGGTCTTCTCCGAAATAGGCCCTGAAGGCCGAGGTGACCGTTTCGGTGACTTCAGGGGAGTTGGAAGTGAGGGGGTACTGATCGTAGTACTCGAAGGTCGGTTCCTTCGGGGATCCGGAGGCCGCACACTCGGCTCTGACGATACGCTCGATTGCCGCCACGATTTTGTCACGGACGTTCGTGTCGTAGGTGCGCATGTTGAGCAGAAGCACCGCGTTGTCGGGGATGACGTTGCTCTTGGATCCGGCCTGAAGGCTGCCGACCGTCACAACGCCGAAGTCGCCCGGCGCAATCTCGCGCGAGACGATGGTCTGCAGCCGCATGACGATCGATGCAGACAGCACGACGGGGTCCACACCGAGATGGGGCATCGACCCATGGACGCCCTTGCCGAACACGGTGATCCTGATGGAGCCCCCGGCGGACAGCACCGGGCCAGCGGCTGTGGCCACTTGGCCTGCAGGCGGGACCGTCAAGACGTGCTGGGCCATCGCGACATCAGGCATGGGGATTCGAGTCACCAGTCCGTCGGCGACCATAGATCGGGCGCCTTCCGCTGTCTCCTCGCCGGGCTCGAACAATGCGATATAGGTTCCGCTCCACGAGTCTCGCGATTCGGCCATGAGCTGGGCGGCTCCGAGCCCGCATGCGACATGTGCGTCATGGCCGCAAGCGTGCATCACTCCGACAGTGGCCCCGGTTGTGTCGGTCGTCGTCTTCGTGGAGGCGTACGGCAGTCCCGTTGCCTCGACGACAGGCATGGCGTCCATATCCGCGCGGAACAGCACCGTCTTGCCTTCGCCGTTCGCCATGACGCCAACCACCCCGCCGCCGATCTGCTGAACCTCGTAGCCGAACGATTCGAGCCGCCTGGTGATCTCAGCGGCGGTCTCGGTCTCCTGCATCGAGAGTTCCGGATTCTGGTGGAGGTGGACGTATAACGCCTCCTGCCACGCGCTGGTCGAATCAAGGCCGGCAAGGACATCGTGGGTGCGCGTCATCCTGGGTCCTTCCGAGAGATCGCGATGATATCGAAACTCACTTGGTATTTGTCTTCCCTACGCCTGCCGCAGGTAAACGGAAATGCCCGCCACCTGGTCTCAGTGGCGGGCACTATTGTGTGTGGATTCCGGGCATGCTTGAGCTCCGGGCTACTCCTCAGCAGCTTGCTCGATTCGGAGCGCGCGGACGCCGTGCATGAAGATGACGAGCACCATTCCAACTCCCGCGCCGAGGAGGGTCTCGACTCCTCGGTCCACAATGAGCGTCCAAGGACTCGTGGGCAGCGCGACCTCGGTCATGAGCAGCGCGAGCGGGGTCACGAACGTCTGCGCAAGCGCATAGTGGCGGGTGATGAAGAGCTCGACGAGAAACTGAAGCACGAGCACGATGAGAATCATCTGCCATGCGCGCGGATGCAGGCTGAGGATGAGGCCGGCGAGAACGAGACCGGCGGAAGCCCCGATGATCCGATGCAGCCCGCGCGCGATGCGGTGGGCCGCCGTGGCCCCCACCAAGGCGGCGGTTGCGGCCATCATCGCCCAGTAACTGTGTCCGAAGCCCACCTGGATCGCCAAGGCTCCCGAGAGAGCGATTCCAGCGAGGTGCATGCCCGCTTGAACGTATGCCTCACGGCGTTCCTCGGAGGACAGGAAGACGCGGGGTTCTCTCACCCATGGGGTGTGGTGGCCGGGAAGCATACGTCCCGCGACCCCGATCACGAGTGAGAGGAGCGCCGCGGCGACTGCGGTGAGAAGAGCCTGGGCGAACGGTGGGGGAGTCTGCATGAACGCGATCGTCGAGAAGGCGAACACGAAGAAGAGCGAACCGCTCGGTTTAAGCCTGCCGAAGGCCGTCCCAAGGAAACCGATGGCCCCGACGACGGCTGCGCATCCGACGAGTATCCCTGGGGTGAACCCGAGATGCGATGCCGTCAGCCCGGCCATGAGTGCCGCGAGAAGCAAGAGGCTCGCACGCCACTGCTGAGAGAACCGCGGGCGATGAGCCAGGCCTCTGCCGTACACGCCGGTGAATGCGCCGATAACCGCGAAGATGGCTAGGTCGGTACGGCCGATTGCGAGAAGTGTCAGCAGAGGTATACCGACACCGATGGCGCAGCGGAGCGCGGGATGGTGGTCCTTGTTTGAAGGGGGAAGGCTGAAGAAGTCACGAATATGTGTCAAGGCACCGCTCCGATGAGTTTGGGGGGAGTGGCGGGCACCTGCGCCTCAAGAAGCAGCGGCGCATCCGGCCTCTGAAAGTATATCACTCAGACCGCGCTCCTCGCCGTCCTCGGTCATCGGCGCGCCAACGACTTGATGACGCGCGGTTCACGGGAGTCACCACAGGGTCGGGTACCTGTATTGTGGGCAGCGAGGGTTCTCAACCCGACGCGTTTCTTGGGGAGGTTGGCTATTGTGAGCATGGACGCGCAGGTCATAGAGTCACGGGTCGAACAGTGGCGGGCATATGTCGTCGCACGTGGCGTCGAAGGGAAGATCGTAGACGACGTCGAAGGTCAGCTGCGCGAGCATCTGTTCAGGCTCGGTGATGCCGGTCTGAGCCCCGATGAGGCTTTCCTGGTCGCACTGAAGCGGGTTTCGGTGGGAGACGCGACCACAGGCGAATTCGCATCTTCATACTCCGAGGGACTGTGGAGCGGGGATGCCGCAGCCGAGGATGTAGGCAAGCAAAGCAATGGCGCCACACCCGAGTTTCTTGTCATGCTCGGTTGCGCGCTTGCAGCGGCACTCGCCGTAAAGGTCCCCACGCTCTTCGGGCTACATCTGGATGCGCCCGGCGAGGAATTCTACATGCGCAACGTGAGCCTGCTCGTCCTCCCGTTCCTCGCGATCTACTTCGCTTGGAAGAGCAGACTGGGAGCGAGGAGAATCGCCGGGTTGGCGGGCGTCTTCGCCCTCGGCGCGGTCCTTATCAACACGTATCCGTTCAAACCCGGCGGGTCGACCGAGGTGCTTGCAGCCATCCACCTGCCGATCGCTCTTTGGCTCGCGACGGGCGTGGCATACATCGCGGGAGACTGGCTGTCTCATACGAAACGTATGGAGTACGTGCGGTTCACGGGGGAGTGGCTCGTCAACTACGCGCTCATCGCGCTGGGCGGCGGGGTGCTCGTTGCGATATCCACGGGGGTCTTTCAAGCCATCGGCATCGACGTGTCCACGTTCATCGGGGAGTGGGTACTTCCATGCGGCGCCGCAGGTGCCGTCATCGTCGCAGCGTGGTTGGTGGGAACGCGCCGCAACCTTGTGGGCATGGCGCCGATGCTCGCACGGGTCTTCACCCCACTGTTCGCGATCATGCTCGTCGCCCTACTCGGCGGAGTAATCGGGACGCGAGGAATCATCGACATCGAGCGCGAGGTCCTCATCCTCTTCGACCTGCTGCTGGTGGTTGTGCTGGCACTGTTGCTCTACGCGGTCTCAGCGCGCGACCCGCTGGCGAAACCGGGGATTTTCGACCGGATCCAGCTGCTGCTGGTCGGGTGCGCCTTGGCCGTGGACGTGTTCGCTCTCCTCAACATCGCCGCGCGCTTGGCCGAGTACGGATTCAGCGCGAACAAGGTGGCTGCGCTGGGGCTGAATCTGATACTTCTGGTGAACTTGGTGTGGTCGGCAGTCTTGCAGGCGAAATTCCTGAGATCGACGAGCAGCTTCGAGGTCGTCGAGCGCTGGCAGATGCGCTACCTGCCCGTATATGCACTGTGGGCCGCGATCGTCGTGGCAGCCTTCGGGCCGCTGTTCGGATTCGTCTGACGCTCGGGAGGACGGGAATCCCATAAGGAATCGAAACACCCGCCCCTGTTCAGGCGGGTGTTTTCTTTTGCATGTCGTCGGAAGTCAGCTCAGGGCGATTCCCAGGTAGTACGGCCAGACCAGCAGGCCGAGCACGCCCTGCCAGAAGGGGAGATGCACGTATCCGATCGTGAACAGCCACCCGATGAACCAGATGATGCCCATTCCGGTGTCGACGTTGATCTTCTGCGTGGGTGCCATCGAAGCCTCCTCGATTCCTTCGGCGTAGGTACTTACCAGATATTACTCCTCCAACATATCGCATATACCCGCAGACCATCTGCGACCGACATACCCCTTCGGTAGCACGCGAAGATACTCCCTCGGTCGGTTTCTCCCCATGCGCGCGAGGCATAACATTTCGCACATCACTCACGAAGACATCGGCCTCAAGGCCGTGAAGGAGGGTATCCATGAGGATTTCCAATCGGGCGCGACTCGCCCTTGATGTGGGGCTGTTCATCGCTCTGATGGTCGCGTTTTTTCCAAAGGCCACGGGCATCCCCGTCCACGAATGGCTTGCCGCACTCATCATCGTGCCGACGCTGTTCCATCTGGTCATCAACTGGGACTGGGTCAAGCACACGTGCGCCCGCATCCTCGAGAAGCTCAAAACGATGTCGGCGATCAACCTCCTGGTCGACGTCGCGCTGTTCTTGAGCGCGGTAACCGTCATGCTCAGCGGATTCATGGTCTCCCAGTCGATCGCCGGGGCGTTGGGGCTGACCGTCGTCCCGTCTGCGGCATGGCATGTCGCGCACTCGCTTTCGGCGAAGTTCTCGGTGCTGTTCATGACGGTACACCTCGCCCTGCACGGGCGCTGGATCGCACGCGTGGCGCGCGGCTGGCTGGAATCCGCGCTCGGTGTACCCCCGGTCGCGCCGAAATCCGTTGCTATCCCCACTCGAAACTACCGTTAGGAGCCCTGATGAATTCCAGAGTGCTTTCGAACTCGCTGAGTGTTCTGCTCGTTACGGCGGTCACGACGGTTGTGATCTATGCGGGGGTGTCCTCGCTGGAGCCGGCGACCGCGACCGCCTATGCACAGACCTCCGGCAGGGAGACCGGCACCCTTGTCTGTCCCGCGACCGGGTGCACCGCGGTGAGCTGCCACGCGACTCAGGGAGATAGCGGCGTGCCGTCCTCGGGGACAGCGGCCTCCACTGGCACGGGGGCATCGTCCACCACGGGAGACGGGCAGGTGCAGACATGTCCGCGGACCGGCTGCACCTCTATCGGATGCCATGCCACGGACGGCACAGGCATCCCGCGGCACGGAAGACGCTGAGAAGAGACGCCGGCCTCATCCTTCCCTGGAACGGCGCAGTGTTCCCGACGCCGAGAGACGAGCGGGAAACTACAATCTAACGAGGACGACGGCGAGTCTCGCCGACGCCAGTCATGGGAAGGCCGAAAGTGATCGAGATACGCAACCTCGAACTCCCGCTGTCTGCGGGCGGGCCCTCGGGCGAGGCTGAGATGAGGCGCGCCACCGCCAAGCGGCTGGGCGTCGATATCGGGAGCATCGCCTCCCTGCGCCTGCTCAGGCGCTCTGTCGATGCGCGAAGCAAGGGCAATGTCCACTTCCACGCGACGCTCGGCGTGACGTTCGACGAGTCGGCCGGCATCGACGAGGAAGCCGTGGTCTCACGGGTCGCACATGACGACGTGTACCTCTCCGCCCCCAAACCGACGATCGAGGCGGTGCGCCTCGAGAGCGCTCCCCGACCACGCCCCGTCGTCGTCGGTACCGGCCCCGCCGGTTTGTTCGCAGCTCTCACCTTGGCACGTGCTGGTGCTCGGCCGCTCGTGCTCGAGCGTGGGGCGGCTGTCGACGGACGAATCCGCGCAGTGAGCGCGTTTATCCGCAAGGGCGTGCTCGATCCCGATTCCAACATCCAGTTCGGCGAAGGTGGTGCGGGGACCTTCTCGGATGGCAAACTGACCACGAACATCCACGATCCGCGTTGCCGCGATGTCCTCGAGACGTTCGTGGCGGCGGGGGCGGCGGAGGAGATTCTCTGGCAGGCCAAGCCCCACATAGGCACCGACCATCTCACCGGTGCAGTGCGGAGGGTGCGGGAGGAGATCGTCAGGCTCGGCGGTGAGGTGCGTTTCGCAACGCGCCTGAGCGACCTCGTGCTGGACAAGATGGGCGCTCTCCGGGGCATAGTCGTCGAGGGCGAACGAGGTCGCGAGGAAATTGAAGCCGAGACGCTCATCCTGGCGACAGGTCACAGCGCGCGCGACATCTTCGAGATGCTCCATAGCAACGGAGCCATGCTTGCACAGAAGCCTTTCTCCATCGGGGTGCGCATCGAGCACGACCAACGCGCGATCAACCGGGCACAGTACGGCTCGGTCGCCGACCATCCTGCGCTCGGCGCTGCGGACTACAAGCTTTCTTGCCATCTGCCTTCGGGCAGGTCGGTCTACACATTCTGCATGTGCCCGGGAGGCGAAGTAGTCGCTGCGACGACCGAGCAGGGCGGCGTGGTCACCAACGGCATGAGTCGGTTCGCGCGGGACGGGGCGAACTCGAACTCCGCGTTCCTGGTCAACGTCGTGCCCTCCGATTTTCCTGACGATCACCCGCTTGCGGGTGTGCACTTCCAGCGGCGATGGGAGCAGGCCGCGTTCGAGCTCGGAGGCCGCGACTTCCGAGCACCTTCCCAATTGCTCGGCGACTTCATGCGCGGCGTCGCCTCCTCCGCTGCAGGCGATGTTCAGCCGACATACCCGCTCGGAGTCTCCTATACCGACCTCTCGCAGTGTCTGCCCGAGTTCGTCGTCTCCTCGTTGCGCGAGGCCGCGCCGATATTCGATCGCCGTCTCCGCGGATTCGCGACCCGCGACGCCTTGCTCACCGGGGTCGAGACGCGGTCGTCGTCCCCGGTTCGCGTCCAGCGCGACGACACGCTCCAGTCGAATCTCCGCGGCGTCTACCCGTGCGGTGAGGGTGCCGGGTATGCGGGCGGCATCATGTCGGCCGCGGTCGACGGCATGCGGTGCGCCGAGGCAGTGCTCGTTCATTACAGTCGGTCATGAAAGACGCGAAACGTAACATAGTCGTCGCATGCTTTTCGGTTCCCACTTCGCTGTCGTGGGGTTACACTTATTTCCGTCTGCGGTTCGACAGCGCGCCCAGGCGATAGCGAAGTCCATCAGCCACGTTCGTTTCTCTGCGAGGGGAGTCCGCAAGTGATAATCGGCGTACCCAAGGAAATCAAGAACAACGAGTTTCGTGTCGGACTGACTCCGGGCGCCGCCCGCGAGTACGTCACAAACGGCCACAGCGTGCTTGTCGAGAAGGGCGCGGGCGTCGGCTCGTCGTTCTCCGACGCTGAGTATGCGGCCGCCGGAGCCACCCTGGTGGACACCGCACCCGAGGTCTTCGCCAAGGCCGACATGATCGTCAAGGTCAAGGAGCCGCAGGCGTCCGAGATCGCGATGCTGCGCCCCGGCCAGATCCTCTACACCTACCTGCACCTCGCCCCCGACTACGAGCAGACCGTCGGTCTCATGAAGTCCGGTGCCGTCTGCATCGCGTACGAGACGGTCGAGCTTCCCAACCGCACCCTGCCGCTCCTCGCTCCGATGTCTGAGGTCGCCGGTCGCATGGCCGCCCAGGTCGGCGCCAACTTCCTCCAGAAGCCCAACGGCGGCCGCGGCGTGCTCATGGGCGGCGTCCCCGGAACCTATCCCGCGAAGGTCGTCGTGCTCGGTGCCGGCGTCGTCGGCGCCAACGCCGCGTATGTTGCGATGGGCATGGGAGCCGATGTCACCATCCTCGACATCAGCCTGGACCGCCTGCGTCACCTCGACGATATCTGGGGCAGCAAGGTCAACACGATCTACTCGAGCAGGGCGAACGTCGAGGAGGCCGTCTATCAGGCCGACCTCGTCATCGGCGCTGTTCTCCTCCCCGGTGCGAAGACCCCCTGGCTTGTCACCAAGGACATGCTCCCCAACATGAAGCCGGGCTCGGTCATCGTCGACGTCTCCATCGACCAGGGTGGTTGCATCGAGACCAGCCACGCCACCACGCATGCTGACCCCACGTACTTCGTGGACGGCGTCCTGCACTACGGCGTCGCCAACATGCCCGGCGCGGTGCCCAACACCTCGACCACAGCTCTCAACAACGCGACGCTTCGCTACGGCCTCGCGATCGCGAACAAGGGCTGGAAGCAGGCTCTCAAGGACGACGCGTCCCTCGCCAAGGGCCTCAACGTGATCGACGGCAAGATCGTCTACGCCGAGGTCGCTCAGGCGCACGGTCTCGAGTCCGCGTCGCTGGCCGACTACCTCTCGTAACACCTGAACTCAGAAAAAGGACCGCCCCTCCATGATCGGAGGGGCGGTTTTGTTTTGCTTCTGAGGATTACGACGACGAGGACGCGAATATCCCGAGTGGTTCAGACGCTCCCCGGAGACTCATGAACGGGGCGTGTCCTCCAGACGCACCAAGACATAGTTCTCATGGAGCTCGGTGCCGAGTTCGAAAGAAAGCGTTCCCGCTCGGACGAACCCTTGGCGCTCGTAAAACGCGAGAGCGACAGGGTTCTCGGCGTATACCGACAGCCAGAGGTCCTGGCTCCCCGTACGCTCCCGGGCCAACTCGGCGCTCGCATCCATGAGCTTGGTGCCGATCCCTTTGCGGGCGAAGTGCTCCTGAACGTAGAGGGTCGATACCTCGGTCGTCACTCCGGTACCGGATGGGCACGGCATGTCGAACGCAAGCTCGGAGTAACCCAGCAGATGTCCGTCGGACTCCTCGACGAGGAGCGCGCGGAGCGGGTCTGCGATCGCTTTCTCGAATCGACCGGGAGTGAGTTCTTCCAGGACATACTCGGAGATTGCTGATCGTATGCCGTCGGTCGCGTAGGTGTGCAACCAGACCTGCATCGCGAGGACGGCGAGGCTTCGAGCATCGGATTGAGTGGCGAGACGCATCAGGGATTACTCCAAAAAGAATCGGTGGTTATCGAATCGACTACTGGATTACGACTACTGCGAGGAGAACGATCGCCAGCACTGCCAGAAGAGCGAGGCTTGCCTTGAAGGCGGGGGTGCTGCCGCTCCAGCCCAGCCAGCGCCATTTCCCAATCGCGTCGAGCTGCTCCTGGCTCAGGGAATCCTTCGAGATATTCATGGTCTGCTCCTTGTGTCGCGTAGTCTGCCGGTCAGTCTTTCGGTACACAACGAATGTGTCATCTACTGTATCTGATTGGAAGCGAGTGAGCCCGATCGAGGGTAGACTGTAGGTGCGGTGAGTCCCGATCAGGTCTCCGAGGGAGAAGGTGCGCATGGCTGAGTATTCGAAGGACGAGGCGCTTGCGTTTCTCGAGGCCACGCGGCGACTTCTCGGCGAGCGGGTCGGGTTCAAATGGCTTGTCGAGAAACTCAGGGGGCTCTCTGATTACATCGAGTCCTTGGCCTCGGAGAACGAGCGTCTCAACGATTACCTCGACCACGTAAACGCGAGGGCGGACTACGAATCGTATCTCGCGGGATATTCGGACGCGGAAGCGCGTGACGACTCGATGAACAACGGTTGATTCTTCGTTGAGGCGATCAGCCTTCGCGCTTGTGGTGCACCCCTGCGCCGAGTTCGTCCGCATCGTCCATGAGTTCGACCCCTGCCATGCGACCGGTTCCCGAGAAGACGAGACGGCCGTTTTCCCTGAGCTCGGCCACGATGCGGGCGTCGAGACCTTCCCATACGGTTCCGTCCATCGTCCCCATCACCGGCGAACGCAGCTTACCGGGTGACATCCCGGTAATGGTCACCTCGAGTCGATCTCTCATGCGCTCGAAGGCGAGATTCGCGCTTCCGTCATGGATCGACAGTCTATCCATCCGCGTACCGTTGTAGGTCGTGAACTGATGCAGTCGACCCTCGTGGAGGAAGCCGACCACGAACCCGACGAAGGCGCCTCCCATCCATGGGATCCTCGCCACCGAGATCATCACCGATGTGCCGACCCGTTCGGCGCCGTCCTCAGAGAAGTTGTTGCTCTGCGCCCAAATCCATGAGCTCGGGAACGAGCGTCCCCAGTCCTTCTCCGCGTAGCCCCGTCCTCCGTCGAAGACCAGTTCCTCGCCATCGATCTGGAGGCGGCCGGAGATCTCGTGATCGAATCCCAGCACGCCATGATAGGTCTCCATGAAGGGGACGAAACGGTACCATCCCATAGCCCCGGGAGACAGAGGAGTGACAGGCCAGGCCTTCCACGTGTCGAATTCCAGGTGGCCCTTGAGAACTCCCGGCTCACCATGGAGGTCGAGGTCCATCCCTCGAGGGGTGAAACGGTTGGGACCGATCTCGAGTTCGAAATCCGAGGCGGCGAAGCGGAATTGCTCGAGGGGATACTCCCAGTAGGTCGTGCGACCTCCAGAGCGTATGAGCTGCACGAACGCATGCGACCTATCTCCGTCGGGACCGAGCGCGATCCCGGGAATCACCGCTACCGGATGGTCGCCCGTGGCGTCGACGCACTTGAAGTACCAGCCCTCGAAGTAGCCTCCGGAGCGCCGTCCGTCTTGGAACCAGGCAGGGTTCCAGATCGCGCGGATTCGGCGAAAAACAGAAGTACGCCTGCGTCCGATCGTGCGGAGGGAAGCCATTGCGATTCCTCCGGATAGTCGAGTTCAGCTCGGTTGGGACGCTCGTTCTCAGAATACTCCACGGGGCCTTGGGTAGACGAAAATTTGCAAGGAAAGCTTTGCCAGTAGCATCTATGCGCGGTGACAACGCGGTGCTAGAGTCATTACATTGTGTGGCTGCACCTGTTTGATGTCAGCAAAGGTCGTGAACCGTGGCTGAAGGTGTTGGGAACGATTGCGGGACGGTCGCATGCAATGAACTAACCAGGGAGGGTGTGCTCCAAGCCCTGGGAACTAGCGAGGATGGGCTGACGTCGGCAGAAGCCGCCAGCCGTCTCCAGCGCTATGGCCCCAACGAGATTCGCGAAATCAGGGGCAAGCCGCTCATTCTCAAATTCCTCGAGAACTTCTACCACCTCTTCGCCATCATGCTCTGGGTCGGCGGCGGTCTCGCCTTCGTGGCGAAGATGCCCGAGCTCGGCTGGGCTATCTTCGCCGTAATCTTCATCAACGCGATCTTCTCGTTTTGGCAGGAGTTTCGCGCCGGGAAGGCGACCGAGGCCCTCAAGAAGATGATTCCGCACAAGGCGCGGGTCATCCGCGACGGGCAGACGAGAGAGATACTCGCTGCCGAAATCGTCCCGGGAGACGTGATAGTGCTTGAGGAGGGCGACAGCATCTCGGCCGATGCTCGCCTGCTGGAGGAGTTCGGTCTCAGGACGAACAACGCGACCCTAACCGGCGAATCCGAGCCCGTCCGCAAGACGGCGTCGCCCCACGAGGATCCGCGCTTGACGACCATTGAGATGCCGAACCTCGTGTTCGCCGGGACATCGGTCGCCTACGGCGGTGGTCGCGCTGCCGTCTTCGCCACAGGGATGGAGACTCAGTTCGGCAAGATCGCCGAGCTCACGCAGTCGGTGGAGGAGCAGCCGAGCCCGCTGCAGTTGGAGATGGGCAGGGTCACCCAGGTCGTGGCGATCATCGCCTCAGTGATCGGCGTGGTCTTCTTCATCCTGGGATACTTTGTCGCAGGGCTCTCGTTGATCGGGGGTTTCGTATTTTCGGTCGGAATCATCGTCGCCCTGGTGCCGGAGGGATTGCTCCCAACCGTGTCGCTTGCACTCGCGATGGGCGTTCAGCGCATGGCCAAGCGACATGCGCTCATAAAGAAGCTCTCGTCGGTCGAGACTCTCGGTTGCACGACCGTTATCTGCACTGACAAAACCGGGACTCTCACGAAGAACGAGATGACCGTGCGCGAGCTCTGGTTCAACGGGAACCGTGTCGAGGTCTCCGGAGCAGGCTATGAACCGTCCGGAGTTTTCAGCGTCGACGGCAAGCCTCTCACGCTCGAGCAGCTCGAGTCGCTTGCAATCCTCATGAGATCCGCCTCTTTCTGCAACAACGCCCGACTTATCGAACCACCAGCCGGCGAGGAGAACTGGTCGATTCTCGGCGATCCGACGGAGGCTGCGCTGCTCACGGCGGCCCGCAAGGCCGGTTTCGAGTACGATTCCGAGCTGCGTGCGGCCAATCGCGTGTTCGAGTTGCCGTTCGACTCCGTGCGAAAGCGGATGACCACCGTCCATCAGCACGAGTCAGGCCGTATCGGCTACGTGAAGGGTGCACCGCGGGAAGTTCTCGAGCTCTGCACTCACGTCGAGACCGTGACAGGACCAGTGAAGTTGTCGGACGACGACCGCAGGGAGATCGTCGCACAGAACGACCTGTTCGCCCGAGACGGTCTGCGCGTGCTCGCAATGGCTTATCGCCCGATCGACGACTCGGAGCAGGAGCTCACCCCCGACCTCGTCGAACGTGAGCTCGTCTTTGTGGGCCTCACGGCGATGATGGACCCGCCGCGCGACGAAGTCGCCAAGGCGGTGGAGGAGTGCACGACCGCGGGGATCCAGGTCATCATGATCACCGGAGACTACGGTCTCACTGCAGAGTCGATCGCGAAACGCATCGGTATCGTGCACGACGAGGCACGGATCATCACGGGTAACGATCTCAACAGCATGGACGACGACGTCCTGCGAGGAGCACTCGCCGAGGGCAACGTCCTCTTCGCCCGCGTGTCCCCAGAACACAAGATGCGTATTGCACTCGTGCTTAAGAGCATGGACCACATCGTCGCCATGACGGGCGACGGAGTGAACGACGCTCCGGCGCTCAAGGTCGCCGACATCGGCGTCGCGATGGGTATCTCGGGAACAGACGTCGCCAAAGAGGCGGCCGACATGATCCTTACCGACGACAACTTCGCATCGATCGTCAACGCGATCGAGGAGGGCCGCGCGGTATACGACAACATCCGCCGGTTCGTGGGTTATATCTTCGCCAGCAACGTCCCCGAGCTGATCCCCTTCGTACTCTTCGTGATGTTCCATGTTCCTCTCGCACTTACCGTCATGCAGGTGCTCGCCATCGACCTCGGAACGGATCTACTGCCCGCGCTCGCACTGGGCACCGAGAAGGCCGAGCCCGGAATCATGAACCGACCTCCGCGCCCACGAGACGAACGTCTTCTCAACGGCAAACTCCTGTTGCGCTCGATGTTCTTCCTTGGAGGAATCCAGGGTACGGCTTCGATCGGCGCCTTCTTCTTCTACTACCTCACGCACGGATGGGCGCCCGAGATGGGAATAGCGGCAATGGCGGCCTCCGGCCCGATCTATGCGTCGGCCACCACGATGACCCACGCCTCCGTGGTCACGACGCAGATCGGGAACGCGTTCGCCCAGAGGACGAACAGGGAGTCAGTCTTCAAGATCGGGCTGTTCTCGAACCGCTATCTGATGTGGGGCATCGCCGCCGAGCTGGTCATCATCAACATCCTCATCTACGTCCAGCCGTTCCAACGGGTGTTCCAGCACGGACCGCTGGGTCTTCTCGACTGGGCGTTCCTGCTCGCCTTGATCCCACTCCTCTTCGTCGCGGACGAAATTCGCAAAGTCGTCGTGCGACGCATATCACCCAATGCGAATGACCGGGGACGAACCGCCACTGCCGCTAAGGAGGAAGTCGCGTGAGAATCATCATCGGAGGTTGCGGCCGCGTCGGAGCACTTCTCGCTTCGCGTCTCGAGGCCGAGGGACACGAGATCGTGGTGATAGACAAGGACCCTTCGGCATTCGACCGGCTGTCGAAGAACTTCAGAGGAACGACCATCCGCGGGATGACGTTCGACAAGGATGTGCTTGACCGGGCCGGGGCGGACCGAAGCGATGCGTTCATCGCGGTTACGAGCGGTGACAACTCAAACGTCGTCTCCGCGATAGTGGCTCGGGACGTCTATCGGGTACCCAAGATCGTCGCACGCATCTTCGACCCGGGCCGAGCCGAGATCTACCGTCGACTCGGTATCCCGACGATCTCCTCGGTGTCTTGGGCGGCGAACGAGATCATGTCGCTCGTCATGCACCCGAGCCTCTCGCGGGACGTCTCACTCGGAGACGGAGAGGTCAACCTGGTCCGGATCGTCGTCCCGCCGCGTCTTGCGGGGCGCACCGTCGGGGACCTGCAGGCACCGAGTCAGATCATGCCGGTCGCGATTGTTCGCGGCGGGCGCTCCTTCATCCCTGCGACGGGCGAGCGGCTGGCGGCGGGGGACATTCTCGAGGTCGCCGTGCTCGGCTCTGCGATGGACCTCTTCAAGCGCCTTATCCATCCCTAGGAGGACACTATGTTCACTGTCATCGTCGGCGGGGGCAAGGTCGGCTCCCATCTCGCAATACATCTCGCCAAGCAAGGCAATCGCGTCGCCCTCATCGAGAAGGACGAGCAGCACTGCAAGTTGCTCTCTGAGGAGATGAGCGCGCGCGGTGTCAATTTGATCTGCGGGGACGGGGACGAACCCAGCGTCCTCGACGACGCGGGAGTGCGTTCTGCGGACGCCATCGTGGCGGCTACGGGCCATGACGAGGACAACCTCGTCGTCACTCTGCTCGGCAAGAAGGAGTACAACGTCCCGCTCACGATCGCGCGAGTCAATAATCCTCGAAACGAGTGGCTGTTCACCGATCGGTTCGGGGTCGACATGCCCGTATCGAGCACGGAGATAATCGTGAACCTGCTCGAGCAGGGAGTGGAGCGCATCGTCTCCTAGCGGCTTTCGGACGTCCTAACGTTGCTTTCGGGATATCCGCATCAGCGTGAGACCGAAGAACACGACCGCGGCGACCGAGAGGTACGCGATGCTCGACACAGGCGTGAGAGTGCGTCCGCCTATTGAGAACACGACGCCCATCGCCTCCTTGAAACCGTCGAGGTAGGCGACCGGCGCCCCGGCGAACGCCTCTTTCATCGGCGCCGCGACCATCACCTGTCTCAGGAGTACCGCGGCATGTGACGGCGGGAAGAGTTTGATGACGACTTGAACCGAGTCGGGCATCATCCCGATCGGCATGTAGATGCCGGTGAGGAACCCGACGAGGGTGCCGACGACGGTGCTGATGGTGCCGAAGGCGTTCTGCGTCGACACGAACGAGACGACGAGAAACACCATCGCGGTGTTCACCAAGGTCGAGAGCGCGATGAGGGCGAGCACTTGTGCGATGCCGACGACCCCGAGCAACGCGCCCCCGCGCCAGACGATATACACCTCGGCCAGGACGAATGCGAGGACACTCATCACCACACCGATGATCATGGCGCTGAGGATGTAACCGCCAACGAGCGCCGATCGCTTCACCGGGGTCGCATACAGGTCCTTGATCACGCCCTTCGCCCGATCGTCGACCATCGTCCCGAAGGCTCCCATGGTGGTCGTCAGGGAGACTATCGAAAGCAATCCCGCCATGATCCACGCATCCATGAGCTGGCGTCCGTCTTTCACACCCTCGATGTTCGATGCCCAGACATCCCCCAGAAACAGGACGTAGAGTCCGATGATGATGAACACGGCGAGTAGCGAGAAGAACACGGAGAGGCGATCGCGGAAGTAGACCTTGAGGTTGCGTCGCGCGAATCCGATCATGATCGGAGCTCCTTGCCGGTGATAGCGATGAACGCCTCGTCCATCGTGCCTCCCAGTACCTCGAACCCATTCAGGTACGCGAGGCATCGCTCTACGACGGGGAATGATTCGAGCGTGGATCCTACTCGCACGACCGCCTGGTCTGCGATCACTTCGTAGCGCGCGCCCATTTCGTCGAGAAGAGCGGTGACTACCTCAGGCTGCGCCATGAACAGACGCAGTGTGTCGCTCGCGTACTTCTCGCGAAGCTGCGCAGGGGTGTCGCTCGCGACGACGCGACCCTCGTCGATGATCACCACATGGTCCGCCTCGGCGGCCTCCTCCATGTAGTGAGTCGTGAGAAACACGGTCATGCCGGTCTCCCGTTGCAGGCCTTTGATCGTGTCCCAGACGCTTCGACGAGTCTGAGGATCGAGGCCCGTCGTCGGCTCGTCGAGGAAGAGGACGCGCGGAGTGTTCACGAGGGCGCGAGCGATGTCGACGCGCCTGCGCTGTCCCCCGGAGAGTTTGCCGTAGCGCCTGTCGAGGATGTCCACGATGTCGGTAGCTCCGGCTGCTCTGTCGACCGCCGACTTGAGCGCCGCCCCGGACATGCCGTAGAGCTGCCCGCGAGTCGTGAGGTTCTCGGCGACGGTCAGGAGAGGGTCCAGCAGATGCACCTGGAACACGGCCCCGATCGAGGCTCGGATGGCGTCGTCTTCGGATCCGAGGAGGTGGCCGTCCACGGTCACAGTCCCTGCGTCCGGTTGGAGGAACGTGCACATGATGTCGATAGCGGTGGATTTTCCTGCGCCGTTGGGCCCGAGGAAAGCGAAGAGCTGCCCCCGATCGACGGAGAAGCTCACATCGTCGACGGCTTGGACGTCTCCATACGCTTTGGAGAGTCCGGATACTTCGATGATTCTGTCCAAGTCACAACCGCCTTACGGGCGCGACCACCAGTGATTTCCATTGTACTCGACTCGTCGTTTCGGTCGTTCAGAGCGACAGCACCGGGGGTTGCGGATGACGGTGTTGTGGGATACTCGCGTCGTACATGCATCCGGAAACCGAGGCAGGTGTTGGAGATGTCGAACAGGTCGGCAGCCACGTCCATTGACGAGTACATCGCCGAGTTCCCGTCAGCGACGCAAGACGTTCTCGAGGAAGTTCGAGCCCTCATCCGGGCGTCTGCGCCCGATGCCGTCGAGACGATCAGCTATGCGATTCCGACCTTCGACCTCTACGGGCGGCATCTCGTTCATTTCGCGGGCTATGCGCACCACATCGGGTTCTATCCGACAGGGAGCGGGATCGAGGCGTTCGCCGAGGAGCTCGAACCCTACAAGAAGGGAAAGGGCTCGCTGCAGTTTCCTTTAGGGAAGCCGATTCCGGCGGACCTCATCCGTCGGATCGTCGAATTCAGGGTCGCCGAGAACACCGCCAAGACTTCGGGCAAGACAACACACCGCTGAGTGCGCGGCACTCGACGAGACAACGGGTATGAAGCGGGTAGTGGCGGGATGGGCGCCCAGGTCTCGGGGTTAGAGGCAGGAGGACAGGTCCGTGAGAGATCGCATCGCGACATTCTCCGAAGAGTCGGTTGAGACGGGTCTCGTCTGGTTCGCGGCATGTTTGAGTGCGGGTCTCGCGGTGAGCGCCTTCGCTCCGTCCCGTCTCCTCCAAGCGACGACGATCCTGATCGCCCTGGCTCTTGCAGGCCGTTTCCTTCCCGATTACCTCCGTCGCGCAACTCCAGCAGCGGCGGTGGCCATAACGTCGAGCGCGGCGTTGTTCACCACGCTGGTCGCCACCCAGTTGTCAGGCTTCGCCTGGGCGTCAGGCCGCTCGTGGAGCACGACGGGTGTCTCCGGGAGCCCCTCCGAGTGGCTTTTCAGGTCGATGTCGTGGTGCCTCGCGATCGGGCTGTTGGCGACAGGGAGATTCATGGCGCACGAGGCCCGGCGCTCCGGGCATATCGGGAGAAACGGTTACCGGGTCGTCTCGGGCTTGGCTGTCGTCAGCTTCGCGGGCTTCCTCATCGTCGGCGCGTTTCCTGTGGGAAGCAGTCATATCTCTTCTGTGGCGCATAACATCGCAGGAGTCTCCGCGATGGGGCCCTTCTGGATCGGCATGGTCGCCTCGGTCAGGGTTTTGCCGAACCTTTCGAGAAGGCTGCGTCTGTACTCTGCTGCCGCGGCGGTGCTACTCATGGTGGTGTGGCTGCCCACTGCCTTCAGGTTCGTCGGTCTCGCGGCGAATTCCCCGGTGTCCACCTTGAGTATGGAGTTAGTGGTTACTCCTCTGTGCCTCATCTGGGCGCTTTGGATTGCACGGGAGTGGGCCGTGCCCGGGGAGGACGACCCGTTAGGCGAGTTTCATGCAAGGGAACAATCCTCGTAGTGATTCGGATTCCCGCAGCGACGCGAGAGCGTGGGGCGGAGGAGCAGGATCCATCGGGGGGCTCCTTTTCGGGTCACGCTCAGAGCGTGAGACCTGAAGGGAGGTGAAAGAGATGAAAACCAGGAATATGCGTTTTTGGCGCAGGTTCATTCTCTGCGCCGTCCTCGTCTTCCTGTTCGCTGTCGTTTCGGTCGCTTCCGCTCGTTCACTCGAGGGAGCAATTTCCGGGATGGTACTCGACCCGGCTGGAAAGCCGGTGCGGGGTGTCACCGTCGAGGTGTGGCAGGTGAAGTGGACAGGGTTCTACTCTGCCGATTGGACTCCGTACCGCTCGGCTACGACCGGTCGCAACGGCTCGTATAAGATCGCCGTGCCGCCGGGAACTTACCGAGTGTGGTTCGTTCCGCCGGATAAAACCCAGTACTGCATGGAGGCCTACCCCGACGCCGCGATTCCCTACTGGGGAGATGACGTCGTAGTGAAGGCCGGGCGCGCGACGACTCGAATCAGCGTCGTGCTCGACGGTTCTCCTGGATCGATTGCAGGAAGGGTCTACGATGCCGCGACGGGAGTGTCGCTTGCGGACATCCCTGTCGGACTTGCGATCCAAGGCAACGCAATCGTCAACAACGAGTTCGGGCGCATAGTCACGGGTGAGGACGGGCTGTATCGTTTCGACGGTCTCAAGCCGTTCATGTGGGGCGTCACAGTCAACTTCCCCGACCCCAGATTCACTTGGAACCCGGACTACAAGGACCTGCTGCTGATCGATGAGGAGTGGACGGATTACGGTGCGGTCAAGGAGCGCGACGCCGACCTTGAGCTTGTCGGACACGTGAGCATCACAGGAACGCTGATCGACAACGACACCGGATTGCCGCTCGCTAACGTCTGGGTCGTCCCGTTCCTCTGGCAGGGCTGGGACGGAACGTGGCAGCAAGAGGACGGGTTCGGAGATTACACCGATGAAAACGGAGTCTTCGAGCTCGTGAACGTGCCCGCCGGCCAGGTGATGGTTCAGGAGTTCGCCGAACCGTATCTGTTCTTCAACGGCGGCGAGTTCATGGGCGAAATACTCAACGTTCAGAGAGGACAGACAATCGACCTTGGTGAGTGGAGTGTGCCGACGCAGTGGTAAAAGACCAGATCGGCATCGAAACGCAGGGCATCTGGCTTTTCAGATGCCCTGCCGCGTGAGCCGATCGCCGTCCCTCTGAGCTGTTAGAGATTCTCCGCGATCCGTTCGATCTCCGCGAGTCGGCGGGCCTTCTCCGCATCCCCGAGGAACGAGGCGGTGAACGAGTTTCGGGCCAAGGTGACCACCTGCTCGCGTGTCAGTTCCAGCGCATCGATGCACGCGCGGTAGTTGTCGAGGAGGTATCCTCCGAAATATGCGGGGTCGTCCGAGTTCACCGTCGCCACGATACCGAGGTCGAGCATCTCTCGGAGGTTGTGAGACCCCATCTCGTCGAACACGCGGAGTTTGACGTTCGAGAGCGGGCATACCGTGAGAGCGATGCCCTCCGACACCAACCGCGAGACCAGAGTGGGGTCGTCGAGGGCGCGCACTCCGTGGTCGATTCTCGAGACGTGGAGTACGTCGAGGGTCCTCTGCACGTCCGCAGCCGTGCCCTCCTCCCCGGCGTGTGCGACGGTGAGGAATCCCTGCTCGAGGGCCCGAGCGAAGACCGCCTCGTACTTCTCGGGCGGATTGCCGACCTCGGTCGAGTCGAGCCCGACCGCGGAGATTACATCTCGGTGGGGGAGCGCCTGTTCGAGCGTGAGCATCGCGTCTTCCGCAGGAAAGTCTCGCAGGAAACACATGATGAGACGCCATGTGATGCCCAGGTCCCTCTCGCCGTCGCGCAGCGCGTCGACGATTCCTTCCAACACGGTGCCGAACTCGACCCCTCGCGAGGTGTGCGCCTGAGGATCGAAGAAGGGTTCGACATGGCACACTCCGTCCGCCGCCGCCCTCCGGAGATAGGCGATTGTGAGGTCGTAGAAATCCTGGCGGTTGAGAAGCACGGATGTTCCGCGGTAATAGAGGTCGAGGAAGTCCTGGAGGTTCGCGAAATCGTATGCGCGCCGCGCGTCTTCAGCCGAGGCGAACGGAATCGACACCCCGTTGCGTTCAGCGAGTTCGAGGAGCATCTCGGGTTCGAGCGTGCCTTCCAGATGGAGGTGCAATTCCGCCTTGGGGAGGCGCATCGCGAGTTCGTGGAGCTGGTGCCTGCTGTCCATTCGATCATTCCTGTCCGTGCGGCTGGCGTTTCGGTTTCCTCAGAAGGGTACCGCATCACCCGGGCCGAACACTCGTGGGAACACTCGGGGCCGCCCGTGGTGCGGACGGCCCCTGGTTCATCATCGAGAGATGAGCGTGCGGATTACGGGAAGCGGTACCAACCGAAAGTCGTGGTCGGCTCCTCGACGAGTACGTCCGCCTCGGCAGCGTCATCCCAAGCGTAGTAGGAGATCGTCGAGGCGACAGAGACGGCCGGATTGATCGTCTCTCCGTCCTCAGTGAAGATCGGCGAACCTGCGGGCCCGACGTTCACGTCGTCAATTCGCCATCCGGTTCCGTAGTAGTAGAAGTCGGCGACGTACAGGAACCTGATCTGCACAGTCTGGCCTGCATATGGGGAGAGGTCGAACGACGCATCCGTCCATCCGCCGTTCGAGCCGGTGATTCCGTTGCCGGCGTTCTGTCCCCACGGATTCGTGTTCGTGGTGAGGTCGTTGGCCAAGCTCGTCCAGCTGGCTCCGCCGTTGACGGAGACCTGCACGTAGCCGTAGTCCCAGTCGGTCTCGATGTCGTAGAGGGTCTTGAAGTCGAGAGTCGACCCGGCGGGAAGAGCTTCAGGCAACGTCAGGACCATCTCGGTCGTCAGCGCCGTTCCATCTTCCACGGCATCCGAGTGCCAAGCGAACGCTCCTGCGAACGGAGCTACCGGGGCGTAGTTGGGCCCGTGGCACTCGTTGCAGGAAGGTCCTACGCCGTTTGGCCAACCGCCACCTATGAAGGCCTCGGTGTGGCATGTGGGAGCACCGCATCCGGTGGTCTGATTCGGTCCCTCCGTCGAGACCCTGACCGGTCCGTGGGCATCCATGGCGTTCGTGCCCGAGTTGCCGCTGCCGTTGTCGTACATCGGGCCGCCCTTGTAGTCGTGAATCGCGTAGACCTCGTCATAGCGCGAGGTACCTGCGATCGAGTGGTTCACGAGCAGGGTTCCGTCGTGGCAGTCGTCGCATGTGCCATCCCATCCTCCCCCGGAGGCGAGGGCCGCGAGGGTGGCCGGATTGGTGTGGCACTCCGCGCACGTGACAGAGAGTGTGATGTCAGCCGTGTACAGATCCGGGCTGATCTTGCGGTTGTGTTCCTGCACTATGTCGGGGTAGTGGCACGGACGACGCCCGTTGGTCGCGCTGACAAAGCCGCAGCTCCCGGCATCTGAGGGATTCGGATCTGACAACGTATGCACGGTGCTCAGGCCCGCGGCGGTATGGACCGTCGTCTGGGGGTGGCATGCGTAGCAGGACTTGTCCCAGGTCCCGACGGCTTGCCGGGCCGTGGGGTGGCAGGTCGCGCATGCGGAGTGCGAGTCGCTGATGACCGCACTGTGGCAGTCCGCACAGGCGATGTCGCTGTAGGCGTAAGGGACGTTCATGAGCCTGCCTTGGACGGCAGCGTCCGCTCTCACGTAAGTCCAGGTTCCGGTCAAGCCGAGTGCGGCGATATCGGCCGTGTGGCTCTCGGGACCGTGGCTCGCACCATGGCACGCGACGCACGAGGTGTCGCCCGCCGCAATCGCGGCGACCACGAGCGGGTCGGTGCTGGTGTGGCAGGTGTCGCACTGGTACTTGAACGCCGAGGCGCCGGGGTACTTGGCATGCTCGGCGACCAGGTCCGTGTTGTGGCAGTCCTCGCACCCAGTCGTCGTGGTGGCGTGCGAGACGGCCACGTCGGCCTCGGCATGCTGCGGGGCAGCGGGGTTTGAAGCCGTATGGCAGATCGGGCACGAGGAGGGATCGGTGATGTAGACCGTTCCGACCGGGTGCTCGAGGTTGAGCCCGGTGCCGGGGTGGCAGTAGGACTCAGAGCAGGTCGTGGCGAATGTCGGACGGTCGTGGTCGAGCGTCTTGCCCGGATGGCACGGGGCGCAGTTCGTCCCGGCGACGTGGGCGAGCCCCTCGGGTGGAGCCGGGTGGCAGCTCGTGCAGTCGACCGCGAGAGACATGGCCTCAGGCGCCT